>JBBQRO010000032.1:0-30084 GCA_038214685.1 Acidimicrobiales bacterium | reverse complement strand
CCACGTGAACAACTCGCTGAAGCGGGCCACCGCGCCGGTGCTCGTCACCTCCTCCGAGGAGGTCATCGTCGAGCGCGACCTCTACCGGATCAAGGCCCTGGGCCTGGGTATGACGGCAGCCATCCCCCTGCGCTGATTCGGAAGCGGGGCCGGCCGCCGACCGGCCCCCTCCGTATCCGCTGCCCGGAACAGAGCGCATCCTGGCAAGGACTAGAACGGCGCGCAATAGGTGTCATGCTCAGCTACAGACGCAGAGCGAGGCCGTCACTGCGCCCTCGCTCGTAGGAGGTAGGTGCCAAGAGCCCCCCCACCCGAACTGGTGACACGTGGTGTCGTATATCGCACCAGGTGTCACCAGTTGGGGGTGGGGCGTCGTGCCTAACCCGGGGTGGTGGGCACGCCGGCTGCGCCGGCCGGCTCAAAGAGGATGTAGCGGTGGTGGGCCAGGGCCGGGGCGATGGCCGCCGGCAGGTGGCGCTCCAGCAGGCCGATGCGATGGACCCGCTCTTCCAGATCGGGCTGGTCGCCCTTGAGGAAGGGCAGGATCGACCACGCCCACACCCCTTCGCCGCTGGTCCCCTCAGGGGCGCTCGGCTCCTCGGTCTTCCGCCCGAAGGCGGCCCGCAGCACCTTGGCCAGCGGCACCGAGGTGTCGGGGAAGGGGGGGATGTCGAACAGGCCGGTGTCGACGGCCACGTACCCCGCCCGCTCGGCGGCGGCGGTGGCCACGCCCCGGTCGAGGGCGTCCTCGTTGAGCCGGTCGAACAGGTCCTTGTGCCACAGCTTGGCCCGCATCTTCAAGAAGACGTTCTTGTTGGGCACGCAGCTGAGCACGCCCCGCCCGGCCCACCGGGCCTGGGCGGCCAGGACGGCGGCGGGATCGTCGAACCACCACAGGGCGGCGAAGCTGAACACCAGGTCGTACTCGGCCGAGAGCGTCTCCGGCCAGGTGGCGGGGTCGGGACCGGGCACGAGGTGGATCTCGGGATCGAGGCCCAGCTCCACCCAGAGCGTGCGCACTGCCTCCAGGCGCTCGGCATCGAAGTCGAGCAGGCCGACCCGCACGCCCCGGCGGGCCAGGAACACCGCGTCGAGGCCGGGGATGCCCATCATCCCGAACGCCGGGGCGTGCAGCACGGTGGTGGAGCCGGTGCGGGCCATGGCCGCCTCCAGCACCTCGGCCAGGGCGAAGCGCTCGTAGACGGTGCCCAGGCCCTCGTCGTTGTCATCGAAGTAGCCCCGCCAGTCGAAGCCCAGCGCTGCGGCCTGGCCCTCGGGCGCGTCGGCCTCGAACCCGGGCACGGTGCGCTTGGGCTTGGGCTGGCCGGCCAGCCACGCCCCGGTGGCCACCACGCCGTCCTCGGTCGACACCTGGGGGCGCCACCCGAGCTCGGCCTCGGCCCTGGCCCACGAGTACGCCCGGTCGCGGGTGGCGACGTCGAGGCCATGGACGCTCAGGGGCGCCTCGCCCGGGAGACCGGCCATGGACCACACCGAGCCGAGCACGCCGGCCGCGGGTCGCAGTACCGACGTGGGCAGTCCGAACGACGGCGGCGCTACGCCGGCGCCCTGGCCCAGGAGGGCCACGATGGTGCGGACCGGGGTGGCCTCGGGACCGCCGAAGACGAAGATTCCCTCGCCAGCTGTGGCCAGCAGCACCAGGCCGCGCACCAGGTCGTCGACGTGGAGGAGGTGGATCCGGTTGTCGCCGGTACCCGGGAACCGGCGCATGCCTCTGGACATGAGCCGCAGGGAGCGAGCCAGCATCCCTCCGGTGTCGCCCGGTCCGTAGGTGATGGTGGGCCGGGCCACGACGACGTTGCCCTCGGGACGGGCCAGCACCAGTTGCTCGGCCGCCAGCTTGGCCCGACCATAGGCCGACGCCGGCTGGGCCGGGGTGGCGTGGTCGGCCGGCCAGGGCCGGTCCCATCCGTACACCGACGTGGAGCTCACGAACACCAGCCGGCATGGCGCGGGAAGGGCGCCCAGGAGCTTGGCCGTGCCGGCCAAGTGGGTCGACTGCATCTCCTCGGCCGATCCGCGATAGCTCCCGGCCAGGTGGAACACGACGTCGCAGCCCTCGGCCGCCCGTCGCAAGCTGTCGTCGTCGGCCATGTCGCCCCGCACGACCTCGGCGGCGGGGGCGGCGGCCCGCAGCCGCTCGGCGCCGGCATCCGATCGGACCATCCCCCGAACGGCCTGGCCGTCGGCCACGAGGGCGCGAACGAGGTGGGAGCCGATGAACCCGGAGGCGCCGGTGACGAGGATCATCGCGACGGGGCGTTCACGGCCGCCGCCACCTGGTTGTGCGTGACCTCGTGGGCGGGCCGCGGCGTGAACGGCTTGGGCCGCTTGACCATGCCGGCGGCTATGCGAACCGCGGCGCCCGGGTCGACGAGCAAGTTGGTGTAGGCCGCGTTGGCCAGCGGGCAGGCGCAGTGGCGCTCGCGCATCCACGTGCGGAACTCCTCGGCCTGGGGCGAGAACCACACCTTCTGGAAGTCGAACCCGGCGTCGCGCAGGTTGCCGAAGGACCGGGCCAGCACGCAGCACGACCACACGTCTCCGTCGGCACCCACATGCACCGAAAGGAAGCCGGCGTGGCAGACCGGCATGGCCTCGGTCTCGCCTTCGAGGAACTTCGTCACCCGGCCGTAGTACTCGTTGCGCACCGACCGGGCCGCTTTGGCGACGATGCCGTTGGCCGCGTCCTCGGCATCGAGCACGGCGGCGGCGGCCACGCTGAAGCGCTGGGCCTTGGGGCTGATGCCGGTGTCGATGGTCTGCAGCTCCACTCGCTCCTCGGCCGGCTCGGCGATGTAGGAGTCGGCGCCGAGCTTGGTGAGGTTCTGGGCGATAGCGGGGAAGTCGTTCTCGTTCTCACTCGACACCACAGTGTGGACGCCCACGGTGAGGTTGGGCAGATCGAGAGCCCGCAGCCCGGTGAGCGTCCGCATCATGCGGGGCCAGGAGCCGGGGGCGCCGCGAATCTCGTCGTGGCGCTCGGGCACGTGGTGGTCGATCGAGAGGTTGATCACCAGCTGGGTGCCGGGCGCGGCCTCGCAGATGCGCTTGACCCCTTCGATCACCCGCTTGGTGAACCAGCCGTTGGTGGGGATGTTCACGATCGCCGGCTGGCAGATGGAGATGGCGCTCAGGATGATGTCGGGCAGGTCGCCACGAAGGAAGGGTTCGCCGCCGCTGAAGGTCATCCAGACCGGAGACCGGCCCAGCGACTCGAAGACCTGGGCCCACTCGGCGGCCTCGAGCTCGGTGACCTTGCGGTCATAGACGTTGCAGGTCTGGCAGCGGAAGTTGCACCTGAAGTTGGTGCTGATGGTGACGTTGACCGGCAGCAGGCGGGGCCATCCGTGGGCCCTCCACGAGCTGGCGGCGGCCAGTGAGTAGCCCGTCTGCGTCAGGCGCCGGAGCCTCGGTGCCCTCGACCATGTCTGAGACATGGTTCTCCCTTCCCTGCACGTGTGGTGACGAGCGATGGCCCGGGCCCATGCCTCATGGCCACAGCTCCGGTCATCATGCTAGGCGACCCGCCGCCCCCGCTCCGCCGCTGGGTCCCCGCCGGCGCAGCACCAGATCACGCGCGCCGAGCGCGGTCACCAGGGCGAAGGCCTCGCCGACGACGCGGAGGGACATCTTCGACCGACCCTGCGTGCGCTCGGCGAAGGCGATGGGCACTTCGACGATGGTTCGACCGGCGCGAGCCAGCCGGTAGGCCATCTCCACCTGGAACCCGTACCCGTCGGCCCGGACCTTGTCCAGGTCGAGCACGGCCAGCGCAGAGGCCCGGTAGGCCCGGAACCCCGACGTGGCATCGGCCACGGGCAGGTTCAGCATGACCGCCGCGTATCGGTTGCCCCATCGCGAGAGCGAGCGGCGGTACGCCGGCCACTCAAGCGGGATCGACCCGCCCCGGATGTAGCGCGAGCCGATGGCCAGGTCGGCGCCGGCCGCCACCGCCTCGAGAAGTGCGGGCAAGGAGAGGGGGTCATGGGAGAGGTCGCTGTCCATCTCCACCATGACGTCGTAGCCCTGCTCCTGCCCATGCCGGAACCCGGCCCGGTAGGCCGAGCCAAGGCCCGTCTTCTCCGGGCGGACCAGGACGTCGATCCCGCCCAGCTCATAGCCGGCGGCCTTGGCGATGTCGGCCGTACCGTCGGGGCTGGAATCGTCGACGACGAGAATGTCGACGGAGGGGACGGCGTCGCGTACCCGACGCAGCACTTCGGCGATGTTGCCAGCTTCGTCGTACGTCGGCAGCACGACGAGGGTGCGCATGGGGCGAACTGTAGGATTCAGGGGTCGTCTTCGCCAGGGATCTCCTACACGTTGGCCGCCGTCACCCGTCGGGAGCCGACGAGGAAGGCGGGGACCCCCAGCAGGCTGACGGTCAGGACGATCCCGTAGAGCAGAAGGCCGAGAGCCACGGCCTGGCTGTCGGCGACTCCCAGGGGGCCCAGGAGAAGGACGAGGCTGCCTTCCCGCAGGCCCAGGCCGCCGATGGACAGCGGAAGCGCCTGGGCGATGGCCACCACGGGGATGAACGCCATCATGGCCGTCCAGCCGACGGAGAGCCCGAGGGCATGGGCAGCCATCCACGCAGCCAGACACACGGTCAGTTGATTGGCCAGGGCCACCGTCATGATGGCAACGGCCAGGGTCGGGTGGCGCCGCAGGCGAACCAGCCCCAAATGGACCGTCATGGCCAGGCCCAGCCACCGGCGGGCACCCAGGCGGGCGCCCAGGCGCGGGTTGATGGCCACGGTCAGGAACAGCGTGAGGGCGGCGAGCGGGCCGAGAGACAGGGCGAGGGCGAAATGGCTGGCCGTTCCCAGGCGAAGGAGGCTCGGGCTGATCAGCAGAGCGGACAGGGTGATGAGGGGCAAGCCGATCAAGCCGGTCAGGCGCTCGAGGACCACGGAGGCGGCGGAGACCTTGCGGTGGCCGTTGGTGGCCGAGAGTCGGGTAGCCCGCAGCACGTCACCGCCGACCGTGGTGGGCAGGAAGTTGGAGACGAAGAGCCCGGCGAAGGTGTGGGAGAGCAACGGCTGAAGCGGCGTGGGCAGGTCCAGGGCGTGGAGCATCTGCTGCCAGCGGACGGTCGAGAGGAAGGTGGCGAGGAGGTTCAGCACCAGGGCGGCAGCGATGAAGAGGAGAGTCTGCAGGTGGCGGTCCGGGAACAGGTCGGCCGAACGGAGCCGGGGCACCAGGACGGCGAGCATGACGACGGTGAGGACCACCCTCACTGTCAGCCACACCCGTCCCTTGACGTTCCTCGGGTTGGTGCTCGGCATTTCGCCGATCGTAGGAGAGCCCTGAAAAGCTTTCGAGCTGACGTGCGCGAGACTGCACAGATGAGATTCTCCCGGCGTCGCTGGGGTCCGTGCGTGGCGGCCCTCGGCATCCTCCTCTCCGCCTGCTCCGGCGACGAGCCCAGCGTGGCGGCGAGAGCAGAGGCGCTGGCGGCCACCGCCGAGCCCAGCGCAGAGCCCGGCGTGACCACATCGTCGTCGTCATCGAGCACCACCACCGAGCCCCCCACCACCACGACCACGATCCCCAAGCCGACCACCACGCTGCCCGGCCTGGGGGCCGGCGCCAAGGGGCCGGCGGTGCTGGCCCTGCAGCAGCGGCTCGAGGCCCTGAAGTACTGGGTGGGCACCCCCGACGGCGTCTACGCCCAGGACACGGTGTACGCGGTCACGGCCTTCCAGAAGGTGACGGGCATGGCCCGCACCGGCCGGGCCACCGACGACGTGGTGGCGGCCATGGCCTCCGCCACCACCCCCACTCCCCTGGTGGCCGGAGCGGAGCCGACGCGGGTGGAGGTCGACCTTCCCCGCCAGGTGCTGTTCCTCTACGAGGGCAACGCCCTGTCGCAGATCCTCCCCGTCTCCACGGGGAACATGGAGCGCTTCTGCTCCGAGGGCTACTGCCGCATCGCCGGCACGCCCACCGGCGCCTTCAAGGTCTACCGCCAGGACAAGGGCTGGAACGAGGGCCCCTTGGGCTCGCTCTACAACGCCCAGTTCATCGTGGGCGGCATCGCCATCCACGGCTCGAGGTCGGTGCCGGCCCAGCCCGCATCTCACGGCTGCATCCGCATCCCCATGAGCGCGGCCGAGTGGTTCCCGTCCAAGATGCGCATCGGCACGCCGGTGTACGTCACCGGAGGGCCGAACACGGTCTCCGCCAACGACATCGTGGGGCCGGCGCCGGCCACCACCCCCCCGCCCGTGACGGTTCCGTCGGTTGTGACCCCCACCACCACCCCCGGCCTGCTGCCGGGCATCCTGGGCACCTGAGCCCGGGCGACCCCGCCCGCCCGTAGCTCCGTGCGGATCGGTGTCGACGCCACCCCGCTGCTCGGCGCCCGGACCGGCATCGGGTGGTACACCCACGACCTGATCGCCGCCATGGCCGACCAGGCGCCGGCCGACCACTTCTCACTGCTCCCGATCTCCTGGCGCGCCGCCCGCCGGCCCATCGACGGTCCCAACCGCCCCAACGTGTCGTTGCTGCGTCGGCCGCTCCCCGCCCGGCCGCTCTGGGAAGTGTGGGACCGGACCGGCTTCCCGCCTGTCGAGTGGCTGGTCCGCTGCGACGTGTTCCACGCCACCAACTTCGTCGCCCCGCCGTCGCTCCGGGTGCCGATCGTGGTCACCGTGCACGACGTGGGCTTCCTCCGTCACCCCGAGGCCGTCAGCCCGGCGGTGCGGCGGATGGCCCGGGTGCTGCCCGGCGTTTTGCGGCGGTCCGCAGCCATCATCGCCGTGTCCGGCTTCACCCGCGACGAGGTGGCGGACTGGCTGCCCGAGGTGGCAGACAAGGTAACGGTGGTGCACAACGGCAGCCACACCCGGGCCGCTCCCGCCGAGGCCGCCCCGAGCGCGGACGGCGCGCCGTACGCGCTCATGCTGGGCACCCTCGAGCCCCGGAAGAACGTGCCGCTGGCCCTCGACGCCCTGGTCATCCTTCGCTCCCGGGGCGTCGACCTCCGCCTAGTGCTCGCCGGCGGGTCGAGCCCGCTACTTGACCTCGGGGCCCTGCTGCGGGATCGGGGGCTGGGCGAGCGCGAGGTCACCTGCGCGGGCTACGTCGACGACGAGCGGGTCGCCGGTCTCCTCGCCGGCGCCCGGGCCGTGGCCTTCCCCTCGCTCTACGAGGGGTTCGGCATGCCCCTGGTGGAGGCCATGGAAGCCGGCGTGCCGGTGGTCGGCGTGCGGGCCGGGGCCACGCCGGAGACGGTGGGCGACGCCGGGCTGCTGGTGGAGCCGGGCGACGCCGAAGGTTTCGCCGACGCCATGGAGAGGGCCGCCTTCGACGACTGGCTACGGGCCGACCTGATCGCCGCCGGCCACACCCAGGCCACGCAGTTCTCCTGGGAGCGGGCCGGCGCCGCCACTCTCGACGTCTACCGGCGCGTCTCCGTCTGATGGCTGCGGCTTCGTTGAGTGTGGGCGATCCGGTACGGTATTTCACCGCGAATCGCCCACACTGGGGAGCTGGAGGGGTCATGAGGGCGGCGCCCGACCAAGTCGACGGGACGGTACTCTGAAACCCATGCGCCGTCTGGCCCGACTGTCGGTGATCCTCGCCGTCGTGGCCGTGCTGTTCGGGGGGGCGTGCCGGTCCGGCGGCGAGGCGGTACGCGACACTGCCGGGCCGCCACCGACCATCGCCGCCCCGCCCGTCGTCGAGGCGCCGGCGCCGTCGGCCATCAACGTGGTGGCCACCGCCAACCACCCGAAGATCGAGATCTTCGGGGCTCCGCAATCCGCCACGCCCGTTCGCACGCTGTCGAACCCCACCGCGTCCGGTGCGCCCCTTGTCTTCCTGGTCGACGACCAGCAGCCCGGTTGGCTCCAGGTCCACCTGCCCGTACGCCCCAACGGAAGCATGGGCTGGGTCCGGGCCGGCGATGTCGACCTGACCCAGAACAACTACCGGATCGAGGTGGAGTTGTCGGCGTTCCGCCTCACCGTCTGGAAGGGACCAGAGAGGCTGCTCTCCGAGCAGGTCGGCATCGGCGCCGGCGCCACACCCACTCCGGGTGGGAAGTACTACATCAAGGAACTGCTCCAGCCGCCGAACCCGAACGGTCCCTATGGGCCCTTCGCCTATGGCCTGTCCGGGTTCTCCGAAGTGCTCACCAGTTTCGCCGGCGGTCCCGGTGAGCTCGGCATCCATGGCACGAACGACCCCTCGTCGGTGGGTTACCCCATCAGCTACGGCTGCATCCGGATGAGCAACGCCAGCATCAGCGCCTTGGCCAAGATCCTCCCGCTGGGCGTCCCGGTCGAGATCAACGCGTAAGGGCGCCCGCTCCGGCGAGCGGATCTGCTCTACTCTTTCACCCGTGCATCGCTCCTTCCGATATCGTGTTCTGCCCTCGTTCGCCCTGCTCGTGGGACTGGTAGCCACCGGCTGCGGCGGCGGCAAGGAGGCCGGCGGCGACGCCCGGCCGGCCGACACCGCCCCGCCGGTCACCCAGCCGGCGCCCGCCGCCGGTGCCAGCACGGTGGCTACCGCCAAGGTGTCGTCGGTGAAGGTGTTGGCCAAGCCGGGAGACACCGCGGCGCCCACCCACACCCTGGCCAACCCCACTGAGAGCGGGGCCCCGCTGGTTTTCCTGACGGAGAGGACCGAGGGCGACTGGGTCTTCGTCAACCTGCCCGTCCGGCCCAACGGCAGCACCGGGTGGGTCAAGGCCAGCGACGTCACATTGAGCACCCACGATTACAAGATCCTGGTCGAGCTGACCAAGTTCAAGATCACAGTCTTCAAGGGGGGGAATGTGATGTTGAGCGAGCCGGTGGGCCTGGGCAAGGGGAACACCCCCACGCCGGGCGGTAAGTTCTACCTCAAGGAGCTGCTCCAGCCCCCCAACCCCAACGGCGCCTACGGCCCTTACGCCTACGGCCTCTCCGGCTTCTCCGACGTGCTCACCAGCTTCGCGGGGGGGCCTGGCACCCTCGGCATCCACGGCACCAACGACGCCAGCACCATTGGCAAGGAAGCCAGCGCCGGGTGCATCCGCATGAGCAACACCGGTATCACCAAGCTGGCCAAAGTCCTGCCCTTGGGCGTTCCGGTCGAGATTCAGGCCTAGAGGTCCGCTACGGGCCACGCCCTGGCGATGGATCACCGACCGCCACCACGGATCCCGTGCCCTCGGGCACATCGTCATCCGGCGAGGTGGACACCTCATTGTCAGCGGCCCCATCCGAATCTGAATTGTTCCCGCTGCGTTGCCCCTTCCGGCGAGCCAACCTCTGGCGTCCGCCCGACAGCCAGGCGTCCATCGTGTCTGCAGGGATGAAGGCCAGGTACAGCACGAACATTGCGTAGCTGAAGAAGCCCACCCGGAATGCGTAGTCGATCGCCAAATGGAAGGCCACGCCGACGAGCAGGACACGAGGCCGCAGCCGGCGGTTCCAGACCAGCAGTCCCAACGCCAGCTCGATCGCCAAGGTGGCGTAGCTGAGGACGTTGGAGACCAGCAGCGACCCTGAAACCACCTCGGGCAACGGGAGGCGGCGGAGGAAACCGACCCGCAAGGCATAGGCCACCGCGCTCCCCTCCCGCCAGGTTCCTCCGCCGACCTTGGCCCAAACCGCCGCCATGTAGGCAACGCTCAGTTGGATCTGCATCAGCCGAAGGGGCCAGACGGCACGCGCCGGGAACTCCCAGAACGCCCCTGTCCCCTTCCGTGCTCGGCGCCAACGATCGACCGAGAGCGCCTCTCCGCCTGGCAGGAGCAGCAGGAAGAAGCTGATCACCCGCAGCAGCGCGTCGCCTGAGTTCAGCACCAGTGGGTTCCGGCGGGTGAAGGACACCAGGGCGACAAACACGACCAGGGCGGCCAGTCGGCTGTGGAACCCGACCACCAGGCACATCGAGCCGGCCAGGAGGGCGACATAGACGGCCACCACGACGGTCGCGCTGGGCGTCGGGCCCAGAACGCTCCAGATCCCCTTAAGGCCGGATGTCTTGTAGTCGGGCCCCTCGAAAATGCCGTCGGGGCCGAAGAACGACAGTACGTCGCGCCCGATGGTCGCGGCCCAGCCGAACAGGACCAGGCCACCGGCGATACGGACCACTGCGGCGGTGGATGTCGATTGCGCTGCGAACCAGAACCGGTTCCACGACGCCAGAGCCTTCCTCAACCGGTCGGTTCCTCTCCGGCCTGGGCCACCGGATGGACGTAGAAGTCGACCGATGTCGGTGCGCCGGCCGCAGCGCCGATCGAGATGGGAACGACGGACAGAGTCAGGGTCACCGAAGTCGGGTCGCGACCGGCGGCGGTTTCTTGGCGAGCGATCCACTTGGCCGCCGGGAGCCACAGTCGGGCGTCGATTCCCGCCGACATGATCTCCCCCCACTTCAACCACCGGTAGTCCCAGTAGGCGCCGAGCACCGGGCCGCCAGTCGGAACCTCCCACAGGCGCTCCGTACCGTCGCGGTACAGGATGCGGGCTCGGAAATCCACCTCGGATCGAGGTGGGTCAGGGGCGAACACCGACCAGTTCTGGTCGAGACCGGAGGCGTTCACGACGCGCTGGAAGGCGGGCTGGGTCTTGCGGGCCAGTTCCGACGGAGGCAGGTTGAAGGTGAGGACGGCACCGAGGATCACGACGATGCCGGCGCTGATGAGCGCTCGTCCGGCTCTGGAACATTCGAGACGCTGCTGCACCGTCCTGTTATAGGGCTGGCCGGGCCGTTGCGCACGCAGCGACCGAAGTCTCGTCGACATCAGACCTCCGATGCGGTCCAGAACGAGAAAGGGACCGGGCCGACAGGCCCGGTCCCTTCCCCTGATCGATGTGCGGTGGTCAGCCGGTGAAGTTGGGGGTCCGCGGGATCGGCTGGGCCACACCGGTCGTGGTGCCCGTCGTGCCCGTCGTGCCCGTCGTGCCGGTGCCCGTCGTGCCGGTGCCCGTGCCACCGCTGAGCAGGCCGCTCAGGACGCCGGTGAGGATACCGCTGGTGCCGCCGGTGCTGGAACTGGTACCCGTGGTGCTCAAGAGGCCAGCGCTGACGGTGGTGAAGGTAGGGGTCGTTTGGATGCTCACAGCGCCCTGGCCCACGGCGTTGTTGCACCGGGCGTTGACCAGGAAAACATCGCCGGCCCGAGCCGCCGAGGGAATGATCACTGAGCCGGTGAGAACGTTGCCGGCGGTGACCGTCCCGGCGAACTCCTGGCCCGGCGCCGGAGTTGTGATGGTTGGGCTGCCGGTGAGGAAGAAACTCCCCGACGTCGCCTCCGCCCCGGCTATGCCGCAACCCGTGGCCGTGACTGCGACGGTGGTGCCAGGAGGCCCGTTTTGCGGCGTCAGCGAGGTGACGGTGGGTGCCGGCGGCGGCGCGGTCTGCGCGGTCGCTCCGCTCATGAACGCAAATGGTGCGGCGAGAGCAACCGCTCCTGCCGTCGCCACCGCCCGTGTCTTCCAAGACTTCAGCATCGCATCTCCCGTTTGGTTAAAGGTCCCGTCATCGTTTCCGAGTCGCCGGGCAGTCCGCCGGACGGCGGCGAGCTTCGGCAGCAACCTAGTGCAGCACTTCCCCGAGTACAAACTCCCCTTGACTCATGAGCCGCGCTCGGGAGCCTGCGTGGTGCGTTCCATCGATACGGTAGCAGGCACTGCCATCCGCACACACCCAGAGTATCGGCGGGGACCAGGGCGAACTGTAGACAATCCTCGAGGTCGGCGAACGGCCCCAACTGTCCCATCGAGGGCCACCCCCGATTGATCGAGGGGACGCCAGGGCGCCCGGTGCGGGCGCCCCACGGTCTTCCCCTGCGGCGGCTGGCGGTCGCATCGCTGGTACCTTGACCGCTCGGATGAGCGCCCCGACGGACATGGCTCCTGAGCGCGTCTCGCCGGCGGAGATGAGGACGCAGCCGATCACCCGAGGGACGCGCGCCCGGGGAGCGTTGGCCCGGACCGGTGCGCCCTTCGCCGTCCTCGCAGCAGCCGTCCTGGGCTTTACCGGCGGTTGGCTGCGGGGCGCGCTGGTCATCGACGGTCCGGGAATCGCCATCTACGTGCGATTGGCCCTGCGCTACGTCATGGCCGACGGGCGGGTGCCCTACTGGGTTCCCGACATGTGGGCCGGCTCGCCCCTGTGGGCCATCGGCCCGTCGTTCCCCGTCCTCCTCCTCCTCCCGTTCGCCGCCGCACTGGGCCCGGACGGCGCAGTGAAAGCCGGGATCCTCGCCTTTCAGATCGCGGGCGCCTGGGGAGCCTTCGTGCTCGCCCGGTCGCTGTGGAAGAGCACCTCAGCCGCCCTGGTGGCCGGGTTGGTGTACGGGATCAGCCCGCCGGTCGTCCTCAACGCCGCCCTCCTCGCCAACGAAACGGCGATGGGGGTCATCGCCGCCGCCCCCTGGCTGACGTGGTCGCTCCGCCTCGGGCTTCGGGGACACGGGACGCGGTACATCGTGGCCGCCGGCACGATCGCCGCCTTCGCCGTTCTCCACCAGGCTGAGTACGCCTACGGGCTGGCCCTGCTCGGCTTCTTCCAGGTGGCAGGCGAGATCGGCCGGAGCCGTCGGCGGATCGACGGCGCGGCCACACTGGGTCAGATCCTCGGTCGTACGGCGGCGGCGGCGGCCGTGTGCCTCGGCCTCATCGCCCACTGGATCGCCCCCTTCCTCGCGCTGTCCAAGTCGTTCGTGCTGTCACCTCGGGAACTGGTGGAGGGGGAGCTCTCCCTCGGAGTCGGCCGCCTGGTGGGCAATGAGCTCGGCATCTTCCTGCGCCGCCTAGGCGGACTGGATGGCGTGGTGAGCGTCTATCGCGAGAACCTCATCGCCTACGCCTTCTACCTGGGCGTTGTCCCGGTGGCCGTCACCTGCCTCAGCGCTCTTCTCGTCGCCCGCCGGAGGGACGATCGCACCTTCTCCGGGATCCTCCTCGCCGCGCTCGTCGGCATCTGGCTCTCCACGGGAGCCGTCGCACTGGCCCTGAGTGGCCCGGTGCTCCGAGGGCAGGTCGTTCCCATGGCCGTACTCGGATGCCTCGCCGGGGTGGTTGCCGGCGGGTTCGTGCGCCGGCTCGGGCTTGGACGGGCACGCGTGCCCATCCTGGGAGTGGGGCTGGCGCTACTCGTCGCCGTGCCCTACCTGACTCCCTTCCTCACCCTCCAGCGGGTGATCCCGCTGTTGGACAGCGTCCGCTTGCCGAGGTTCTACGTGGTGGCGATCCTCGCCCTCGCCCTGGGCACGGCCTGGCCGGTGGCCCACATCAGGAACTGGCTGCCAGCCTCCACGCCCAGGTTGGGCAGGGTGGCTCCCGGGGTGCTCGCCGCCGCGTTGGCTCTGGCCGTCTTGGCCGATGCCTGGTCGTACCGCAGCTTCTACTGGGTGCAGAGACCGGCGTCGGCCGCGGCATACGACAGGGTGGAGCCGACCCTGGCCACGCTGCCGCCCGGAACGCGGATCGCCAGCTCCACCGATTCCGCCATCGTCGCGGTCCTCATCGAGCGGGGCCGCGAGCTGAGCACAGGGTGGCCGCACCCCGTCGCGTACGGCCCTCTCTGGCGTCTGACGATCGGCGCTCTGACCGGCCCTCCGAGATACTCGGCGGCGGCTCTGGCCACCTCCTCGACCGCCTACTTCGTGGCCGAGAACAGCATCAACGTGGGGACGGCCGACCAGGCGGTGGCCGAGGTCAGTCTCGGGCCCATCCCACTGCCACTTCCCCGGGTGCGGGCCTACGACCGCACCTTGCTGCTCGGCGATGGGTCCGTCGGCCCCGAGCTGGCCGTCGGCCTGGCCGCGAAGAACGTCGGCGTGGTGACGGTGGGCGGGAGGACACCACCGGCCCTGGAATCGACGCTCATCGCCGAGGTGCCCGCCGGCGACTCATGCCGGGCCACGTCGACCGCCCTGTCACCTGCCGTCGCCGGCGAGATCGCCGCGGCCTGCGGGATGAACGACTTCCTTCCCCTGGCTGCATCGGGAGCCGCCCTTCTGGGACCGGATACGACTCCGGGCGCAGCCTTCACCGCCACGGCCGACGGCATGCAGGGAGTCAGCGTGTGGATGGAGGGCGTCATCGGCAACGGCGAACTGGTGCTCCGGGAGCTGGCCCCGAGCGGGAGCCCTGGGCCGGAGGCCGCCCGCACCAGGATTACCAGCGTCGACCAGTACGGAATGGCTCTTTTCGCCTTTGACCCGATACCTGACTCGGGTGGCAAGCGGTACAGCTTCGCGATCGAGTGCCCCGGCTGCTTCAGTGAGATCGAGCCCCAGGCCTACGCGCTACGCAACATCTCCGGGAAGGGCAACCTGACGGCGAACGGGCAGCTGAACCGCGATTTCAGCCTTGCCTTCGCGCCGGCATACGAGCGGATGCCGCCCCAACCCCCCAGCGAGACAGTGGTGACGGTCGTCGACTCGGGTCCCGGCCACTGGAAGCTCAAGAGCTCCGGGCCCAAGCCCGCGCTCGTCGTGGTCGCCGACGCCAACTTCCCGGGATGGAAAGCACGGGTCGACGGTCGGCGGGTACCGGTCCTCCAAGCCGACGGTGCGTTCATCAGCGTGGCCGTCGATCCTGGTAACCACGAGATCACGTTCGACTACGGGCCCGGGCCCGCCGCCCTCGCCGGCCGGCTGGTCACGCTGGGAACGCTGCTCGCTCTCGGCATCGGCGGACTGGTGTCCCGCCGGCGGCGCCGGCGCCAGGGCCGCGCACTCGAGGTGGGCGCCCCGCCCGTCGAGACTTCGGGCCAGGAGAATCGCTAGCGCGCTGGCACGGAACAGCAATGGAGTTGCTGCCCCGGACGGCCGCCGTTCGACGGCACGACTGGAGGCATCGTATGATGTCACTTGTGATGACTCACGAACAGGAGAATGCCGCGTGCGCACGACCCTTGCCCTAGACGACGATCTCGTCGCCGAGGCGCAACGACTCACGGGAACGCGGGAGAAGAGCGCCCTGGTCCGCGAGGCTTTACGTGCCCTCATCCAGCGGGAGAGTGCTCGTCGGCTGGCCCAGCTCGGTGGGACCGAGCCGGCGCTCGGCGAGATCCCGCGACGGCGGGCCCAGTAGTTCTTGATCCTGGTTGACACCTCCGTCTGGGTCGAGCACCTCAGAACCGGGCGGCCCGACCTGGCACGGCTCCTCGATGACGGCCTTGTGCTCGGCCACCCCTGGGTTACGGGAGAGCTTGCCCTTGGTCACCTTGATCGGCGAAGCGAGGTGATCGGCCTCCTCGGAGCTCTCCCTCCCGCCATAGTCGCCACCCCAGAGGAAATCGTTGTGCTCATCGAGCATCACCAGCTGCCCGGAACCGGAATCGGTTACGTCGATGCCCAGCTGCTCGCGTCCACGGCCCTCACGAATGGTGCCGAACTATGGACCTCAGATCGACGGCTCGAAGCCGCCGCCATTCGCGTTGGCTGCGCAATGAGTCGAACAGACGGCCGCCGCAGCCACTGAACGAGACGTGTCGCCTCGGGTGTCTCTTCCACCAACCTGATGTCAGGATTTGCGGACATGCTTTGGAATTGATACGATTGTCTGCAAATCCAGACCCGGTCGGTCCGGAGGAGGCCCGTTGCGCTACGAGGCCCACGCGGCACAAACGGTCGGCCCCGCCATCCGGGAGTTCCGGGTCGCGGTCCAGATGACCCAAGCCGAGCTTGCCGGCCGGGCCGGTGTCCACCGAGCCTACCTGTCGGCCCTGGAGAACGGGAAGACGACCGAGGCGCTGGAGCAGATCTTTGCGCTCCTCCACGCTCTGAACGTGCGGGTCGTGTTGGTGACCGGCGATTGACCGACTCTCTCGCGGTATGGCTCCAAGAGGATCTGATCGGTCACCTGCGTCGCGATCGCCGGACCCGACATCTCGGGTTCCGCTATTCCGAGGGGGCACAGGAGCGCTGGCTCGGGCGGCCGCTGGTGTCGGTGTCGATGCCCGTCGCAACACGCTGGTACCCGGACGCAATCGCTCACCCCTACTTCGACGGGTTGCTCCCCGAGGGCGAGGTGCGCCGAACGATTGCGTACGACCTCGGCGTTGAGGCCGCAGATTCGTTCGGTCTGCTGGCCGAGCTTGGCCGGGACTGTGCAGGGGCGATCACGATCCAGCCGGCCGATCACCCCGGCCCCGGTGCCCCACACGTGGGCAAGGCGCTGCCGCTTACCGAAGAGGAGTTACACCAGCGAATCCGCGATCTGGCGCTCCATCCCCTGGGAGTCGACGGCCTGGCGCGCGCGTCGCTGGCCGGCGTTCAACAGAAGCTCCTCGTCCTGCGCCTGGGCGAGAACCAGTGGGGGCTGCCTGGCGAAGGCTCGGCGTCCACCCACATCCTGAAGCCGGCGAACCCGGACCTTCCTGGGTCGGCCATCAACGAAGCGCTCTGCATGAGATCCGCAGCGAACCTTGGGCTCCCGACGCCTGAGGTCACGCTGCTGAGCGTCGACGGTCGTGACGTTCTAGCGGTCGCTCGCTTTGATCGGACAGTCAACCCCGACGGGACGATCACGCGCACCCATCAGGAGGACATCTGCCAGGCGCTGTCGGTATCCACCCTCAGGCCGAACGCCAAATACGAACACCACGGTGGCCCAAGTCTGGCTGATGTCGCCAGCCTCCTGCGACGCTGGGGAGACGCAGCGGGTGTCGGCCGTCTTGTGGAGTACGTCACGCTCAACGCGCTCATCGGCAATGCGGATGCCCACGGGAAAAACCTCTCCATCTGCCATGACCCATCCGGGTCGATCCGTCTGGCACCCCTCTACGACAGCTTCGCGACTGTCGCCTACCCCCTGGTGTCCGAGGAAGCCTCAATGAGGGTCAACGGCAAGTCCCACGTCAACGAGATCACTGCCACTGACATCATCGCCGAGGCCCGAGCGTGGGGTGTTCCGCTCGCCCAAGCCCGCGACGCCGTCAGCTCCATGGTTGAGCGCTTCGACGCCGCGGTGGGAGCCGCCGCCGACATCACGCCCGAGGCGAGTGACAAACTGGTCAGCCTGCTCATGAAACGATCGGCGAGGCTCGTCCAACCCGGAGCGATGCCGTCCGACTGACCTCCCCTGCGGCCCGCCGGGGCACAGTGGTCCGACGGGCGCCTCATTTGGCACCCGCCCCCGATCGGGGCGCCGCTCCTGGGCGGAAGCCCGTCATTGCCGCTCCTCCGGGCCCTCGTTGCGAACTCGGGCCGTCGCCACCGCTATCCCCGCCAGGCCGGCGGCGCCAAAGACCGCTCCCACCCACAGCGCTGGACCGGGCTCCCGCTCAGGGACGTCAGGGGCGAGCGTGGTCACAGGGCTGCCACTTGCGGGAGCGACGCAGGCCGAGCCGATCCCCCCTGAGGGGCATCCCTCGGGTTGCGCTCCAGCCGGTACGGGGACGGCAAGTGTGATCAGCGACGCCGCCGCGCCGACAAACCGGGACGTTCGCCTCGTGACCACGTCGCAGACTAGTCTCGATACGCTTTCCCGGTCCTCCAACTCGCCGCATCCACCGCGCTTCCCTGGAGGAGACCCCGACCTACGCCGCTCGGCGTCCGTGACCAACCAACTGGCAGGTATGTGGCTATGGCTGAATGGACGCGAGGGGCTGCATGAGTGCGGGCCTTTTCTCGCGTCACGGTGACCTCGGAACGCAAGCAGATCGCCTGCATCCGGGCGTGGGATCAGCAGCCGGCCAGCCCGAGCCCGAGCTCATCGCCGGCGTGGTCGTGCCGACCCACAACGACGGGGCCAATATCGGGCCCCTGTTGGCCCGCCTTCTCGCCGAGCCCTGCGTCGAGCAGGTCGTGGTCGTGGCCAGCGCTTGCGACGACGACACTGTCGCCACCGTCTCGGCGGTCGTGGAAGGAGCCCCCGATCGTGTCCGGGTCTACGTTGAGGCGACGCGCACGGGGAAGGTCGCAGCTGTCAACTTCGGGCTGGCCAAGCTCACGACCCCGGTGGTCATCGTGGTCTCCGGCGACGTGCTGCCCGACCGCGGCGCCCTGACCAAGCTGGTCGACGCCATGGCCGACCCCGGCGTGGGCCTGTCCGGGGGACGGCCGGTGCCGGTCAACGACCCGAATACCCCCCTCGGATACGCCGTGCACCTCCTGTGGCGTCTCCACCACCGCCTGGCGCTGCATCAGCCGAAGCTCGGCGAGATGATCGCCCTGCGGGCCGAGGCCGTCGTCACCTTGCCTCGGACCTCCGTCGACGAGGCCTGCTTCCAGGCTCTGATCGAGGCGGCCGGTTGGCGCTCGGAGTACGTGCCCGAGGCCGTCGTGCGCAACCGCGGACCGGCCACGATCAGGGACTTCGTGCGCCAGCGTCGCCAGATCCACACCGGCCACCTGTGGCTGCGCCACAAGCAGCACTACGAGGTACCGAGCCTCCACGTCGGGCTGCTCAGCACCGAGCTGTGGCGTGACATGCAGGCCGACCACGACCGCCTTCGTCCCGCCCACGTGGCGTGGACGGCCGGAGCGGCGGCCATGGAGGGCTACGCCCGGGCTCGGGCCCGCATCGACTACTGGAAGGGCCGGGAGAACATCGTGTGGACGATGATCCAGTCCACCAAGGGCGCCACCGACCTCGACCCGCCGGGCCCTCAGATCAGCTCGTAGGTCACCTTGACGGCGTCATAGGTCGGGGCGGCGCGACGGTCGAGGCTGCGGAGCGTGAGCCCGTGCGCCAGCGCAGTGGCGGCGACCACGGCGTCGTAGACCGCTCCACCGACGATGCCGAGCCTGGGCAGCTCGGCGAGCAGTACCTCCATCTCCGGGGCGGAAAGGGAGACGAGGCGGCCGGCGAAGGCCTGGCCGAGCAGTCGCCCGGCCACGGCCGCCGACAACCGCCCCGGCAACGGCATCCGGGTGAGGACCGAGTAGGACTCGAAGGCCACGTGTGCGGGTATCGCCGGCGACGACGCCAGCACGGGTCGGGCAAGGGCGTGCTGACTGTGATCAACCAGCAGGCCGGCGACGACGACGCTCGTGTCGACCGCCACGCGGGAGCCGGCGGCGGTCACCGCCGCTGGCGCTCGACCATGTCACGCACCGCTTCCCAGTCGAGCGGCGCCACATTCTCCCCTCTGTCTGCGACGAGCACGCCGTCGCGCTCCACGAGTTCCACCTCGCCGGCAAGAGGGCGGAGCACCAGATGGCCGTCGGCCTCCTCCAGCTCCAGCTCTGCCGGCCCGACGACTCCCAACTGCTCCCGTAGCCGTTTCGGGACCACGATGCGCCCGGACCCATCGATACCGACTCTCATGGCATCAAGATTACCATTCGCCATGGCATTCAGCCACGGGTGCCTCCCAGACGACCACGCGACGCCGGACTGTTACGGTTGCTAGGGGTGGCGCGACTTTGTCGCGGTCGTCGGCGCCAGTTCGAAGGGGTCCCCGATGCGCATAAAGATGGTCTCGCTCGAAGACGGGATCACGGCCAACGGCTTCCGCAAGATCGCCGCCCATGTCGCCCGGGTGAACCCCGACACCGAGTCGTACTACGTGTCGACCCAGCGGTACCGCAGCATCCGGAACTTCGTGAAGGGCACCTACGGCTCCAAGGGTGAGCTCGACGACGCCGACGTCGACCAGATCGCCCACGGCCTGACCGGCGCCGACCTGGTCGGCTTCTCCTCCATGACCGGCTACTCCGAGCTCACCCGCAAGATCATCGGCCGGCTGCGGGAGCTGGATCCCACCACCTTCATCCTGTGGGGCGGCATCCACCCGATCATCCACCCCGAGGACGCCATCACCGCCGACGTCGACGCCATCTGCACCGGCGAGGGCGAGTTCGCCTTCCAAGAGCTGTACGACCGGCTGCAGGAGGGCGCCAACTACCGCGACCTGCGCAACTTCTGGTTCAAGAAGGGCGACCACGACGAGGTCCTCAACGACTTCCTGCCGCTGATGACCTCCGAACAGATGGAGACGCTCCCCTTTCCCCAATACGGCGACGACGAGCGCATCTACTCCCGGGGCGAGGGCTTCCGCCCGGTCGGGCTTTCCGACTACCTGAACAACAACGGGCTCGGCTACCAGACGCTGTGGTCGATCGGCTGCCCGTTCCACTGCAGCTTCTGCGGCAACACCAAGTTCATCGCCAACGACGTCAACTACAAGAAGATCCGCCACCCCAGCGCCCGCTACCTGGTCGACGAGGTCAAGGCGGCCCGGAAGCGCTTTCCCCACATCAGCCAGGTCAGCTTCAACGACGACAGCTTCATGGCCATCACCTACCGGGAGCTGGAGACCTTCGCCGAGCTGTGGCACGAGGAGCTCAAGGATCTGCCCTTCGCGGTGTATGGGGTCATCCCCAACTACGTGAAGCAGGACAAGTTCGAGATCCTGACCTGGGCGGGCATGAACCGCATCCGCATGGGCATCCAGAGCGGCAGCCAGGACATCCTCGACTTCTACAAGCGGCCGACACCGCCGGCCCGCATTCTCGAGGCGGGCACGGTGGCCGCCGCCTTCGCCCCGAAGTACCACATCCCCCCGGCCTACGACATCATCGTCGACAACCCGGTGGAGACCCGCCAGGACGTGGTCGACACCCTGGAACTGCTCTACAAGATGCCCCGCCCGTACATCCTGTTCATCTATGTGCTGCGGGTCATTCCGAACACCGAGCTGGCCAAGCAGATCGTCGAGCGGGGCGTCGAACTCGACGACATCTCCGCCAACTACGGGGTGATCCCTCCCCGGGCCGCCAACCTGCTCCTGCACGTCCTGGCTCTGTGGCGGCCGCCCCGCTGGCTGTTCGACCGGCTCCTCCGCCACGTCGAGTCGAGTGCCGAGCCACAGAAGATGTACCCCCGCCTCGGTACGACGCTGCGGTGCGTCTACCTGGGCAAGCGGCTCTTCGACCACCTTCGGATCATGGACTTCTCCATGATCCCCGGCTGGTCGGGCTACGTGGCCTGGCGGCTGGGCATCGTCAAGCTGTGGCGCAAGAAGTTCACCCCTCGACCGCCACGGCCGGAGCGCCCCGTGCGACGACTGGGTGGCGACGGGCCGGCTCTCATCCCGGTCACGGTCGCCGAGGAGCCAACGAGCTAGAGAGGATCTACGGCCTGTGTCCGAGCACCCCGTCGGACATGAGGGAACACGAGCATGCCGACGATGAGCGCGCTCGATGAGATTGAGATTCCCGCGCCGACCAGAACGCTGGTCGGGCGGTACGCGAAGTCGACCGTAGACGTGCCCGCCGGCACGGCGACGGCCCGGAAGTTGTAATCGGCCCGCAGTACCTCGGCGCCCCGGCCGTTCACCTTGGCTCTCCAGCCGGGGTCCCAGCCGTCCCGTAGCACCAGCCAGCCCGGCCTGTCGGAGGTGACCCGTAGCTGCAGGTTGTTGGGAGAATCGATGCTCCATTCGACGTTCTGGAGGCCCGCCCCGTCGTTCGTTGCCCCACCGCCAGCGGGTTCAAGCGGTCGGCCCTCGAGAATCACCTGCCGTCCGGCGTCGAAGGAGGGATCCGTCAGCCGTCGGAGTGCCTCCGAAGGTGAGGACGCCCAAACTGCGTCCAACGCCACAGCGGCTCGTGGCCGGCGGTCGAGAACTTCGAGGACCGTGCCGTCAGGGCCGGCGTAGGTTTGCCGGAGTCCCCGTGACGACAGGCTGTCAACGTCCCATCCGGGATCTGCGTTCAGATCGGGGGGTCCCATCACCGCGGCCACACCCATCCTGGCCAGGAGGTCCGTACGGAGACTGCTGCTCTCGAAGCTCAGCAGCAGCGTCCCGGGGTACGGAGTCGACAACGCAGAATCGACGGCCTCGCCGTTCACGACCCGCCAGAGCCTGCTCACCGTCGCCGGGACCACCGGGTCGTACCCGCTGACCGTCGGCACGTCGACGGCCATCCCAACGGCCCCAACGAGGACCGCCAACTGTCCCGGCCGTTTCACCGGCGCAACGGCGGACCGGCCCGGGCGCTCGCCGGCCAGCGACTGCGCAGCCTCGATCGCAGGGGTCGAGGGATAGAGCTGTGCGTCCGCCCGGGGCTGGAAAGCAGGGTTGACGCGCCGACCGTACGGGATCAACTGCGCAGCGGTGACGAGGAGGCAGGCGGCGGCCAGCGCAGCCGGGACTGCCCCCCACACCCGTCGGCGGTCCTCGCTGGGCTGCCGCCCGGACCGTCTCCGGAGGGCGCCGACCACCGCATCGAGGCCCAGCCCGGCCAACACAGCCAGACCCAGGTCGAACAGGAAGAGGGCCCGCCCGAAACCGTTCAGAGCCTCCAGCGGGGGCACGACTCGTAGCGCCATCCAGGTCACCGGCGTGCCCAGGGTGAAGAGGAACAAGCCGACGACCAGTCCCCTGGCCAGACTACTGCCGGGCCGCCGAAGGAACAGGCCCAGCCCGGCCAGCGCGGCAGTGACGGAACCCACGAAGACCTGGGCGGAGATCACCAGGAACGTGGCCGAAAAGAAGTCCGGCACCACCGGCGGCGGCCAGAGAAGGTACCGGAAGTTCCTCAGCGGCACGACGGACAGGGCCCGGGTGAACCGGGCCGTGGGTGACCGCTCGGAGGCGGCGCTGAGGTCGAGGAACGGCAGGATCCCCACTGCGGCGACCCCGGCGGCACCGAGCAGGAACAGGGTCGGAGCGGCGACGACGGCGAGACGCCTCGCGGGGGTGAGCTCGGCCCACCTTCGCACCAGCCGAGTCAGGGCGAGGCAGGACACGTACGCTCCTACCGCGAGGAAGCAGAAGAGGGCGTACTCCACACTGGTGCCCAGGAAGAGCAGGCCCAGCGTCAGCGCGCCGGCCAAGAGGGCAGGAATCGAGCCGCAGTCGTACCAGCGCCGGACGCACAGGAGCGCCAGTGGCAGCAGCGCAGCAGGTGCGGCGAACATCTCGAGGGTGATCCAGCTCAGTGTGTAGGAGCTGAAGGCCCACGCCACCCCGGCGAGGAGCGCTCCGTACGTACCGACTCGGAACTGGCGCATGAGGGCGAAGGTGGCCATTCCGGCGCCGAAGAGGTGGAGGGCCACGTAGAGGTCGTGCGTCCAGGAGGGACTCGACATCAGGGTGAGCAAAAGGAGCGGGGGATAGGCCAGGCGGCTGCCGGTCCCGGCGAAGAAGGGATGCCCACCAAAGGTCATGGGATCCCAGAGCGGGATCTGACCGGAGACCTTGAGGGACCGGTCCAGGAACACCTGGCGGGGATGGACGAAATTGGCCTGGTCGAGCTGGGGATAGAGCTGGGCTTTGGGAGGAGTCGCAGGATCGAACCAGGGATAGGAGTACTCCTGCATGTTGCTTACGGCGGAGAAGGTGGCGCCGCGCCGGACGACGGGAGCAAAGAAAACCGAGACAAGTGCGCCCATGACGAGTGCGGCGAGAATGTAGGGGTGGCGGTCGACCCACTTGGAGGCGGATGCCAGTGGGCGCAGGACGGTCACTCGTTGTAACCGACGGCGGCGATATTCCCGACCGGGAGAGTGACAGGCAGTCCTCCGAGCCGCGCTCGCCGCAGGCCGTTCAGGACGGCCAGCTTCGGTCCCCTGGGCAGCGGGAGCAGGCGCACCCAGTACCGAAGGGGATAGCGGTTGCGGATAGCCATAAACCTGACGCGCGACAGGCCACCCCGGGTGAGAAGTGTTCGCAGGCTTTCCTGGTTGAAGAGTTGAAGATGCTCGACGTCGAAGATCGGTGAGCGACTGCCCATGACCCTGTTGACCAGCGCCCGCCGGTCATGGCACACGACCACGAAGGCGCCGCCTCGGCACAACACATCTTTCGCCCCTTCGCATATCCCGAGAGGATCGGCGACGTGCTCGAGCGTCTGGAAGGCGGTGACGAGTCGGAACCGGTCCGGTTCGAAGCTGCTGGGATCGAACTGGCCCCGTTGGATGCGATCACGGAGAACGGGCGTTGCGCTTTGGACCGGTGCCAAGGAGGGCTCGATGCCCACGACGTCCTCGAAACCCGCATCGAGCAGCCGCTCCAGGAAAGCGCCGTCGCCCGTTCCTATATCGAGGGCGCCGCCAGTGGTCGGCAGGTCAGGCACGAGGCGGCGGACGATGCGGTCGTAGGTGAAACTGGCGAACCGGGCCTCTTCCGCGCTGTCGTAGGCCGCGTCCCGGTAAGCCACCTCGAGGGCCTCGTTTCGGGGTGCAGGGCTGGCGTAGACCAGATCGCAGGGCCGACATCGGAGGAGACGGTGGTGCATGAGCTCGGGCACCTTCCTCGACGAGTAGGCGAACTCTCCCAGGGCGCGCTCATCGAGCCGGGCTTCGCTGACCATGATCGAGTGGCGGTCGGACCCACATGACGGGCACGGCCTGACTTCCAGCTCGCGCCGATCGGACGGTTCGGTCATCTGGGGAGTCTTGAATGCTTCGGTGTAGGATCGACCTCCGGCGAGCCCTGCCCGCGCATGGCGAACCCGACCACCAAGACGAAGGCAGGATGAGCGATCTTCGACGGATGGCCTCTGAGATCCGGCGGACGATCATCGAGCAGTCCAAGCGAGCCAATGTCGGTCACATCGGCAGCTGCCTCTCCATCGCCGACATCATGGCCGCGCTCTACGGCCGAGTCCTGCGGATTCCCGATCTCGCCGACCCCACCCGCGACCGTTTCATTCTGTCGAAAGGGCACGCCGCTCTGGCGCTGTACGCCACCCTGTGCGAGGCGGGGTGGCTCGACCCCGACCGCCTCGACGAGTACTGCGCCAACGGCAGCCTGCTCTCGGGCCACCCCGATCACCTTCTGGCAGGTGTCGAGTTCGCCACCGGATCCCTTGGTCACGGGCTCAGTCTGGGCGCCGGTTCCGCACTGGCATCGCGCGTGAGCGGCGTGGGCCATCGGGTGGTCGTGCTGATGAGCGATGCCGAGTGCAACGAGGGATCGGTCTGGGAAGCGGTCATGTTCGCCGCCCACCACCAATTGTCGAACCTCGTGGTGATCGTCGACGACAATGGCCAGCAGGCGCTCGGCAGAACTCGTGACGTGCTCGACCTCTCGCCGCTCGACGAGCGATGGAGCGTGTTCGGTTGGGACGCCCAGGTCGTGGACGGCCACGACCCCGACCGATTGGCCGCCACACTCGACGGGCTCGACTTCCTGAACGGCCCACCTCACGTCGTCGTCGCACAGACGGTCTTCGGCAAGGGCGTTTCCTACATGGAGGGTGAGATCCACTGGCACTACTGGTCGATGTCGGACGACGAGTACGTCCGGGCACTCGACGAACTTGGCGTGGCCGAGAGCATGGCAGCCGCCCAGGAGACGGTCAAGTGAGCCGGACGGCCCCGTGAGGCAGGCCTTCATCGACACCCTCGTCGGCCTGGCCGAGGTGGACGACTCCATCGTTCTCCTCACCGGGGATCTGGGGTACACCGTCCTCGAACCCTTCGCCGAGCGCTTCCCGGATCGGTTCTTCAATGTGGGAGTGGCCGAGCAGAACATGGTCGGCCTGGCCACGGGACTGGCTGCATCGGGCTTCCGGCCGTACGTCTACTCGATCGCCACCTTCGCCTCGATGCGGCCGTACGAGTTCTTCCGGAACGGCCCGGTGCTCCACGAGCTGCCGGTGCACCTGGTGGGGGTGGGGGGCGGGCTCGACTACGGCCACAACGGCGTCACCCACTTCGCGCTCGAGGACGTGGGCATCATGCGACTACAGCCCGGCCTCACCGTCGTCGCACCGGCCGACGCCTCGCAGACGCAGCGCGCCGTCGCCGCCACCTCGGCTCTTCCCGGCCCGGTCTACCTCCGATTGGGAAAGGGGGGAAGTCCCGTCGAAGGGCTGGACGGGCGCTTCCGGCTGGGGCGGCTGGAGCTCCTCGGCAAGGGCACCGACGTGGCCATCCTCACCTACGGCGGCATCGCCGCCCAGGCGATCGCTGCCGCCGACATTCTGCGGGACCGGGGCGTGGGGGCCACCGTCGCGGTGGCCGCCTGCCTGGCACCTGCCCCCGCCGACGACATCGCCGAGCTCCTGCGCAGTGTCCGCCTCGCGGTGACCCTCGAAGCCCATTACGCGGTGGGCGGGCTGGGGTCGCTCGTGGCCGAGACGGCTTCCGGGCTGGGTCTGGTCTGCCCGGTGGTGCGGTGCGGGATCACGACGCTCCCCACCGGGATCACCGGGGATCCCACGTACCTCTACGATCGGCACCGCCTTTCGGGCAGGCACGTGGCCGAAGCCGCCATCGACGCACTCGAACTGATTCGTTGACCGATACGCAGCATCCGGGCCCGGAAACCGAACCGGCACGATCGACCATCGTCAGCGCCATCGTGGCCTGCTACCGCGACGCTCCCTCGGTGCCTCAGATGCACGCCCGCCTGACGGCCGTCTTCGAGAAGATCGGCACCGGGTACGAGATCATCTTCGTGAATGACGGAAGCCCAGACGACGCGCGGGACGTACTGGCGAAGGTGGCCGCCGCCGACCCGTCGGTCACGGTCATCAACCACACCCGGGCGTTCGGGTCACAGAGCGCCTTCACCAGCGGGATGCGGGTCGCTACCGGCGACGCCGTCGTCCTCCTCGACGGCGACCTGCAGGACCCCCCCGAGCTCATCGCCGAGTTCGTGGAGCGTTGGCGCTCCGGTTACGACGTGGTGTACGGGGAGCGGGTGGGGCGGGAAGCTTCCGCTCGCATGCGGGTGGCCTACAAGCTCTTCTACCGACTGTTCCGCAAGGCTTCGTACGTGAACGTTCCTCTCGATGCCGGCGATTTCAGCCTGCTCGACCGGCGCGTGGTCGACGCATTGAACGCGCTCCCTGAGAAGCAGCGGTTCCTCCGGGGATTGCGGGCATGGGTGGGCTTCCGCCAGACCGGCGTGCCGTACGTGCGCCCGGCGCGCATGTTCGGGCAGTCGACCAACTCGCTGCTCAAGAATCTTGGCTGGGCCCGGCGGGCCATCCTCTCGATGTCGTACGCCCCGCTCGACTTCATCACCTGGTTGGCGCTCCTCACCGTTGCCGCCTCGGTCGTCGCCATGGGCGTCATCATCTCGCTACGGCTGGCCATGCCCCAGCTTGCGCCCAAGGGGTTCACCACACTGCTGGTGGTCATCATGTTCCTGGGAGGAATCCAGTTCCTCTGCCTCGGGATCATCGGGTCCTATCTGGCCCACATCTACGAGGAGGTCAAGGGCCGGCCTTCGTACCTCGTCGACGAGATCATCAACCCGCCACGACAACGGGTCGCTCCGCCCACCCCGCTGGAGGGCCCTCATGACGGCTAGTCGGCCCTCCGCTCTTGTCACCGGGGCGGGGGGGTTCGTGGGCGCGAATCTCCTCCGGCGCCTGCTCGGCGACGGGTACCGGGTCACCGGGGTCCTTCAGCCGGGAGGCGACCCCTGGCGGGTCGCCGGGCTCGAAGACCAGGCCCGGCTCGTCGAGGTCGACCTTCTCGACGACGAAGCGGTCGGGCGACTCGTGCACGACGCCCGCCCGGACCGCGTCTTTCACCTCGCAGCGTACGGCGCCTACAGCTGGCAGCAGGACGTTCGCAGGATGATGGCCACCAACGTCCGCGGCACCGTCGCCCTCGTCGAGGCATGCCGGGAGGTGGATTGCGAGGCGTTCGTCCACGCCGGATCTTCGTCGGAGTACGGGTTCAAGGACCATGCGCCGTCAGAGGACGAGGCGATCGAGCCGAACAGCCCCTACGCGGTCTCGAAGGCCGCGGCGACCATGCTCTGCCGCCAGACCGCCCGCACCGACGGCTTCCCTGCGATCACCCTCCGCCTCTACTCAGTGTTCGGCCGGTACGAAGATCCGCGACGGCTGGTGCCGGCGCTTGTGGCCCGCGCGCTCAGGGGGGAGCTTCCGCCACTGGTCAACCCGGACGTCGCCCGCGATTTCGTCTGGGTCGACGATGCCACGGAGGCCTTCGTTCTGGCCGCCGAGCAGGCAGACGACCGCCGCGGAGCCGTCTACAACGTCGGCACCGGCGTGCAGACGACGGTGGGCGACCTGGTCGAGCGGGCTCGTGCGGTCCTCGATGTGAAGGCCGAGCCGGCGTGGGGTTCGATGGCGGAAAGGACTTGGGACACGACCTGCTGGGTGGCCGACGTGAGCCGGATCGCCAGCGAGCTCGGGTGGAAGCCCCAGACGGATCTGGGCGAGGGGCTAGCCCGAACGTCGGCGTGGCTGCAGGACAGTCCGAGTGTATGGGACATCTACGGAGTTGTACCGTGAGCGCGCCGACGGATCCTTCGGTCGACCCGTTCACGGGCGACATCGCCGCCAACGCCGGGTACCTCTACACGACGAACGCCCGACTCAGCAGCCGCCTCGCCAACCGCCGCCTCACCGACGCCAGCCTGACCGTTGGTGACTTCCGAGGCCGTCGAGTCATCGACATCGGCTGCGGTGACGGCACCTACACGATCGAGGTCGTGGAGATTGGCGGGGCGGCGCGGGTTGCGGCCCTCGACCCGGCCGAGTCCGCCGTGCGGGTGGCACAGGCGAAGCTGGGCCGCCATCCAATCGACCTGGCGGTGGGGAGCGCATTCGCTCTGCCCCACCCCGACAGCAGCTTCGACGTCGCCTACCTGCGGGGCGTCCTGCACCACATGGCCGATCCGGCCAAGGCTCTCGGCGAGGCGCTGCGGGTGGCAGCAACGGTGGTGGTGGTGGAACCCAACGGCTACAACCCGGTCCTCAAGCTCCTGGAGCGGTACTCGGCATACCACGTCGAGCACGGTGAGAAGTCGTACCCGGCCCGCCAGCTCGACCGCTGGGTGCGGGAGCACGGAGGAACCGTCGACCGCCGGATCTTCGCCGGGCTGGTCCCAATGTTCTGCCCGGACTGGCTGGCGAGGGCTGCCAAGCGCTTCGAGCCGATCGTGGAGCGGGTGCCCCTGGTGCGTAGCTTCACCTGCGCTGTGTACGTTTTCCGTGCCCACCGCCCGCCGAGTCGCTGCCGGGGCGCCTAACCCTGCGGGTGGAGGGCTGCGGCGCGGGCCTGTCGTAGCCGGCGCACCCGCCGCACGATCATGCCAACCAGCAGGATCGAGAACATCGGGTCCAGCATACCGTGAGCTGTCCGCCGCCCGTTCCAGACACCGCTCTGGTGGGAGGGAGCCCCCCGGACTAACCTTCGGTCGCCAGTGATCGAAGACCAGCGCGAGTTCCAGCAGAACTACTACGACCGCCATTACCCCAAGCGGGTGGCGGTGGTGCGCGACCAGATGAAGCATCCCTTGTTCCGGTCGTTCTGGGACCGTCTGGCCACCCGCCTCCTCGATGCCATCGCCGACCTCCCTCTGGGTGAGGCCGGCCTGCGCATCTTCGAGGTTGGCTGCGGCGAGGGCTTCTTCGGCTCGGCCATCAAGCGCACCGCCGAGCCCCGGGGGCTGGCCATCGCCTACAGCGGAGCCGACCTGAGCCAGGCCGCCCTCGAACTGGCCCGGCCCACCCTGGGCGACGATCTCACCGTGGGCGACGCCACCGAGGTCATGGCCGCCCTCCCGGCCGCCAGCCGTGACCTGGTCATCATCAAGAACCTCCTGCACCACCTAGACGATCCCGCCGGCCTGCTTCGCGAGGCGGCGCGGGTCGTCGGCCCCGCCGGCCGGGTGGCGGTCATCGAAGCTCGGCTCGGATGCCCGCAGTTCTGGGTGTTCAGCGGGCTGGCGCCGAGACGCGAGCGCTACTTCTTCTACGGTGCCCGCCGGAACCGGGCCGCATTGAAGGCCGCCGGCTTCGAGATGGTGCACCAGCAGCGCTACAGCGTGCTGCCCTACGAGCTGCTCTTCCACATCCGGTTCGGCATCTTCCGCAACCTGCTGTCCACCGACGACCCCGCCTTCATCCGCCGGGTGTCCGCCGTCGACGACCGGCTGACGGCCACCGTGCCCTGGATCACCAGCTACGTCATCTGGATCGCCCGACCGGGCTCCCAAACCGACATCCCGCGCCACCAGAACGGCCAGGGAACGCCCACGCCCGATCGCTCCTGAGGGCCCCGATGGGGCCCGCACAGAGCGGTCGGTGAACTACTCTGGGGTTGTGGCGACAGCAACGGTGGATGACGCACCGGCGGCGGACGCTGCGAAGCCGACGGTCGAGCGACGGGGCTTGTCCCTACGGGAACGCCTTCTGGCCGGCATGTG
>JBBQRO010000031.1:0-30216 GCA_038214685.1 Acidimicrobiales bacterium | reverse complement strand
GTCACGCTCGACGGCTGCTGCCATCACGAGGCAGGGCTCCCCCCGGACGAGGAGTCGATGCGCTACTGGACCGCTGAGATGGAACGAGCCGATGCCCTGCTATTCGGCCGGGTGACCTACGAGATGATGGAGTCGGCGTGGCGGCAGCCCGCCACGGGCACGTGGCCTGGCTGGATGGATGAGTGGGAGATCCCGTTCGCCGAGACCATCGACCGGGCGAAGAAGTACGTCGTGTCGAGCACGCTGAGCAGCGTCGATTGGAATGCCGAGCTGGTCCGAGGCGACAACTTGGGGCAAGCGGTTCAGCGGCTGAAGCAGGAGCCAGGCGAGGGCCTGTCCGTGGGTGGCGTGACGCTCCCCCTGGCGTTGGCAGATCTGGGACTGATCGACGAATACGCGTTCCTTGTGCAGCCGGTCCTCGCCGGACACGGGCCGACGTTGCTCGCAGGTCTGCGCGAGCGCATCCAGCTCGAGCTCGTGGATCGCCATGAGTTCCGGTCCGGGACGGTCGCCCTGCGATACCGGCCCACGAGTTACGGCTTGACGTGATCTGTCCTAGCACGTTGACCGCTGCCTAGCGACAGGAACGACCGTTCCGGACGCGGATCGGCGGACTACACCCTGTCCCAGAACGCGGGTCCCGATAACCCACCGACGGTGCCGCCGGCCTAGCACCAAGGTGCCGTTCTGGGCGTAGGGGACGTTAAGCGCTCCGGGCGGTCGGCGGTCGAACGCCAGGTCGACTAGGGGCGCCCATAACGCCTCAGACCAGCCGTTCGTGTCCGCGTAAGAGCGCATAGGTGCCGATGTCGGATGGGAATGACACTCGGGCGAAGGGGCGCAAAACGTGCGCAGTCGGCCGCATCGCCATTGGCCCCGACACAGTCGTTGGTCAGGATTGTCGTCGGTTGCAGCGCCGTCGTTGGGCCGGGCGTTGGGCGAGGCGACGCGGTGAGGCTGTGATCGCCGCAATCCCCCTGAGAGCACTCGCACCCATTTTGCCTCCCCGGTACACACTGGACACTGCGGCTCCGGTACCTAGAAGTTTCGGTCGAAGTCAGCCCGGTTCGCCGGCGCACCCGAGAGAGTCGCTTCAGCGCATCGGCAACCTCGCTCGCGCTTCCGGGGTCCACGGGCGGGAGACCTTCCTCGTCACAACACGACGGCTTCTCGCGCTCCTCGGCTGGCGTCGCTATCGGGAGCGACAAGGAGCGTCGCATACACGTCGATGTCCGACCGGTCGTGCGGACTCACGGCGATCACGACGGCGTGGTCAGCGGCAAGCCACGCGATGATCTTCCGGTCGGTGGCGTAGAGATGCCGGCAGCAGAGGTGGCTGAGCACGGCGCCAGCCAGGCGGTACCCGCCGGCTTCGCACCCTCGGGCGCGCAGCTCGCCGAGCACCCGGATCGCTGCATCCCGTCGCCGTCCTCGAAGGTTCCGAAGCTGCCCGGCAGCGATCGGGGTCAGCTCGACTTGGATCGGCGTCGTCCTCGGGCTTCGCCGGCGGAGATCTCGGCGAGCAGGTCATCCCCGAGGGGAACGGTCCGGCCTGCAGCGAGGTCCTCCAAGCCGGCGCGCAGGTACCGGACTTCTTACCGTTGCGTCCCCAACATCCTGCAGCAGTCGTGAGGAGAGCCGCCGGTCGGCTGGCGGACGAGCCGCCGGAATCTGCCTTTGTCGACCGAATCGTGCTGTCGGTCGCATCGATCGGGCCGGCGGCAGACACATCGGGCACGCCCGTGGCCGGTCTCGACGTGGTTGATCCGAAGCGCTGTCTGATGGTGCACCGGGCTCTGGACGGACGGGCGAGGTATTCGCCGGAGCGCCGCGCGGCTTAGCGCTTCTTGCCGCGCCTCAGCGTGGTTGTCGTGGGCGCCACCGTCGTTGTTGTCGAGACAGTCGTCGTGGTCGTCGACGTTGAGGTAACGGTCGACGACGTGATGGTCGTCCCGGCTGCGATGCGGGAAGCGACCGAGGTGCGAAGTCCGGGCAGGGTTTCGTAGAATTTGCCACCCGGGCATTCGGTGGCGCTCACGTCGCGGTGTCCGGCGATGTTGTCGAAACCCTTCCGTGTGCCGTTCACCGGGTTGACGTACTCCGACTGACCGTTCGGGTCGATGCTGTGGTGCTCGGCTTCCCAGGCCAGGTGGTCGACCAGTGCGCTGCGGGCGGAAGCGGTTGCATCTTGCGTCGTCAGGGTTCCCAGCAGCGCCACCCCCACGGTGCCCGAGTTGAACTGGTACGAGTGCGCCGCAGTCACTCCGTGGCCCGCAGCGTTCTCCCCGGTGATGGTGTCCGCAGCGCGGGTGCCGGCGGGACCGGAGTAGCGCCCCTTGTAGATCCTCCCGGCCTCGTCGATCAGGAAGTGGTAACCGATGTCTCCCCAGCCCTGGGTGACCGTGTGGTAGTAGTAGATCGAGCGGACGGTGGACGCCGGGTTGGGGTCGTTGTTGCTTCCTGCGGTGTGGTGCACGATCAGCTTCTGCGATGGCCAGAACTCCGCCGGCCCCCAGGCTTCACGCCCGTTGGCACCAAACCGCAGATTTTCGTCGGCACCCCACTCGGCTCGGGAAATAGCGGAGGGCTGGGTCAGGCTGGCACCCGCCGGCCGACCGGGCACGTTGCGATAGGAGGTCACGCGCTCACCGTCGGCCAGCGCCAGCACGGTCACCACGCCTAAGGGCACGTTGGTGGTGATGCGTACCGCCGTCGCCCCGCTCGCAGTCAGGATCGCGCCATAGCTCACGCCGTTGCCCTTTTGCTCACCCGTCTCGTCCCGGCCGACATCGGTGGCAACCCCGAAGTTCACGCCGTCGACCGAGGTGGCCACGCTGACCTCGGCCTGCGGGTTGCCGGCCCAGCGCACAGCCACATGGCCCGCCGGGAACGGCAGGGGCATCACCGCCGAATCCCCCACCGGGCCACTGACCTCACCCGCCCTGGTCCGCACCGATAGCTGGGCCTCGATCCGCCCAGCGGCGATCTGGAAGCCCGTCGTGAGCAAGGCGGCAAGCACCATGAAGGCGATGGACGGCTTGATTCGTGTATGCGATCTCAATGGAGAGGCCCTTCTGGTGAGGCAACGCCGCCGGCTGAGCCGACGCAGGCTAGTTCGGCGATCTGGTCGTGGCCGGCTTCGACGCCAACCTCATGTCTGATGCAGGCGAAAGCACGCTGCGGCCACCGTGCCCAGCCAACAGTGTCGCTGACCGACGCCGAGACGCCCACACTGATCGGTGGCGAACCTTCGGCACAACGTAGGAAGTGGCCCCGCAAACAAGCGCGGGGCCACTTCTACGTGTGCCTGACGGACTACGGGCGGCCGGGGCTGACCGGGACCCGGCCAGCTGCGGGCGTGCTACTTGCCGTGTTGAGTCCCGTGGACCCCTGTGCACCGGCGGACGGGGTGACGGGAGGAACGGTGGAAGGAACGTTCCCGGCGGCGGGAGTGCTACCGGCGGTGTTGAGGCCCTTCGATGCTTGCGATCCAGGAGCGGACGGAGCGCCGGCCACTGCGGGTACCGAAGTGGGGGCATGCCCGGCGGCGGGCGTCTGGTTGGCCCGGTCCAGGCCGGTGGCGCCGGTGTTGGCGCCTACGCCAGAGCCGGGGTTGGTGGCAGTGCCGGCGGAGGTCGACGCCTCGGCGTCGTGCTTGGCCTTGGCTGCATCAGAGACCGTCTTGCCGTCCACGCCCGGCGCGCCGTCGGCTCCGGTGGCGTCGGCGCTGACTGTGGCGCCGAAGCCCGCCTTGTCACTGGCTGTGTCGGGGAAACTGAACGGAGTAGCCGCCTCGACCACGGTGGCCACCGCATGCTGGGCGGGGGCGGGAAGCACCCCGACTGCGCCGGCGGCCGTCGTGCTGGCTGCGGCCAGGGTCAGGCCCATGCCCGCCTTGGCCGCCATGCCCAGACCGGCGAGCTTGGTGACAAGCCCGGCCAGAAGTTCACTGATCAGCATCTTCTTCCTCCACTTCGGTAGTCCGGCCGCCTGCGACGCAGGCCCGGTGACGTTGCTTGCTGCCGTCGCCGGCAGGTCGCCCTTTTCGGTGGAGAAGCCCTGGGCCAACAGCATGGCCAGCGCCGGCTTCACTGCCGGCGCTGGTCCGCTGGCGGCCTCCCCAAGATCCTCGACGAAGGGGACGAGCCAGTCGAAACCGTACTGAGCGGGGGGACCTCCGCTCAGGAGGGCTTCAAGGGCTCGGTCGTCAAGGGGGGGAAGAGGCATCTCATCGGTGTCACCGTCGAAGTAGGTCATAGGGATACGGGGTCACGTTCGAGAATCTTGCGAAGATTGGCCAGGCCTCGGCGCTGGAGCGCCTTGACCGCCCCTTCGGACTTTTCCAGAGCCTCGGCGATGGCCTCGATGGTCAGCCCCGCCATAAGGCGGAGCAGCAGCACGTCGCGCTGATCGGCAACCAGGCGCTCACACAGCGCCTGCACCCGCTGATTGGTCAGTCGATCGAGGGCCTCCTGCTCGGCGTCACCGCCGGCCCTGTCCCAGTGGACCTCGCGAGGCTCGGCAAGGTGGGGACGGCGATCGGTACGTCTCCGGTCGTCGATCAGCCGAGAGTGGGCGATGGTGAAGACCCAGGAGCGGAATTTTTCTTCATTGCCCTCGAAGGAGCCGATCCTGCGGAGGACGCCGAGGAACACCTCGTTCGTGAGATCCTCGGGGTCGGCGGCACCTTGGATACGCAGATAGCCCAGGACCGCCGGGGACAGAGCATGGTAGAGACGCTCCAGAGCCCACGGTGCTCCTGTCTGGGCTGCGGTCAGCACGGAGTCGAAGCCGGGCCCGATCGTGGCGCGGCCCGGTGAGTAGTCCTGGCTCACCTGTTCATTCTCGACGTCACGCTCCACTTCCTTGAGCTACCGCCTCTGGACCCCCGAGGGGTACGGGTGCGCCGCTTATCCCGTCGATCGGACCGGCGTGAGCAGGAGGTCCGGTCGTCCGCAGCGCTGGCGAGGTGCCACCACCAAGAGGAGCTGGCTTCCGCCTCACGATGCCGGTGTTCCAGCAGAGGTTGCCGAGCGTGACCTGCGCTCCGTCTCCGCGACGTCTCCGTCCACGATGAGCGCCGCCGTTCCCCGGGGCGCGGTGATCAGCCAGTCATGCCCTCACACCGGGTCGATGCCGCATGACGCTCCTCACCTACGCTGAGGAGCGTCTCCAACACCTCCGCCGGTTCATCAGACTGACCTCATCCCGTGTGATCTCCATCTGCTCTAGCTATCTGATAAGATAGCAACGTCATGGAACCAGGGAAGGTGCTCGCAGTCGTACGCCGGGCGTCGGGCCTCAGCCAGAGGGCGCTCGCCGAGCAGAGCGGCACCTCAGGAGCGACCATCGCCGCCTACGAGGCTGGCCACAAGGAACCGCGCCTGACGACCCTGGTCCGGTTGGCCGAGGCGGCCGGTTTCCGACTGCGGCTTGAGGTCGAGCCGATCGGGCCTGCTCTTCCGAGAGCAGAGCGTCGGTCGCTTGCCCTGCACGGCAGGGTACTGGACCACCTCCTGCGTGACCCGGACGGCGTGCGAGCCCGAGCCCGCAGGAACCTCGTCGTGATCCGAAGGGCGAACCCCGAGGCCGCCCCCTGGCTGGACGAGTGGGAACGGCTTGTGAACGGCCCTCTCCACGAGCTGGGGGCCATGCTGATCTCGACCGACGACCACGCATGTGCGCTTCGCCAGAGCAGCCCGTTCGCAGGTGTCCTGAGCCAGGAGGAACGGCTGGTGGCATTGCGAGGCGCCCGGTGAGGCGTGAGGAGTTCGACCACCTCATCCGAGCCGTGGGTGACGCCTTGGGCCGTAGCGAGATCATCGTGATCGGCAGTCAGTCGATACTCGGTGCTCGGCCGGACGTGCGCCAGTTCCCCGAGCGGCTGGTGATGTCCACGGAGGTCGACTTCCTGCCAGCGCCCGACCCGGACGAGTTGTTGGCCGACCAGATCGACTCGGACCTGGGTGAGCTGTCGCAGTTCTTCGAGACCTATGGCGTCTACGCCGAGGGGGTCAGCATGAAAACGGCCAAGCTGTCTCCTGGATGGGAGGGGCGGCTGGTCTCGTATGAGACCGAAGCCACGAACGGTGTGGTGGCCCGGTGCCTCGATCCCCATGATCTGGCCGCGGCCAAGCTCATCGCCGGGCGGGACCACGACTACGACTTCTGCCGGGTATTGCTGTTATCAGGGTTCGTCTCCCCCGACGTGGTGCGAGTGCGCCTGACCGAGACGCCCGATGTCGATCCAGCCATCAGGGATCGGGCGGTGCTCTGGCTTGGAGCGCAGGACATCCCCGAGCCAGCCGGCATAGAGGTCGACCAGCAGCGAGCTCTCGAACAGCACCGCCAGGAACGCCAGAGGGCGGATCCTGCCGCTCCCTCTGGCGACATTCCCGCCGGCGAATCTCGGACCCAAGGGCGGCGTGCGCGAGGAGGAAATCGGGCACGTAGCTGACCCGACGAGGAAGATCGCAATGCCGACCAGCCGGTGCCCCACGACGATTAGCGGCCGGCCTGGCCCAGCGGGGCGGCTCCGCCTCTCGATGCTGGACAGGTTTGCCGGGTCGTTGGTACCGGTTGGCAACGCTGTGATCAGGTCCTTTATACGAAGCTCACTCTCCGATGTGTGGGAAAACCACAGGACTTTCGTGGGAAACGACTCCTGGCCAGGAGCGCGAACGAGGTTCGGCTGGCGAACGGAGGACGCCTACGAGGTGGCACGTTGTGGACGTGCCTCCCCCGCTTCGGCCCGGTCCTCGGACGCCCACTGACCGATGGACCACGATCCGAGGTTCGCGTGGCCGAGCCGGCGGAGGGCGGGCCAGAGATCAACTGCCTCGACGTTCTCGGGCGGTGCGTTGATGTCAATCTCGTCGAGGTCGTCCCTGATTCGTCGCAGGGTCTTGCGGGCGTGGACCGGAAGCGTCGTCAGTCCAGCATCCCGTGACCGCCGCTCGAGGGCCACAAGCTCCCGTGTGATGTTCAGGATCGCCGTCCAGTTAGGGAGAACTGCGGGCATCTCGCCGACGAACGTCTTTAGCTCGGCTCGACGGGCCAGGGAGTAGTAGAAGCGGTTGCCTTGGGCCCGAACGGTGAGAACGCCAGCGCGCTGCAGGGTGTCACATTCTTCGGCGACGTTCCGCTTGGTGTAGCCGGTCGATGCCGCGAGCGCGGCAACGCTCATGGCGCGGGCGCCTTGGGCGAGGAAGCAGCGGAGAATCTCGGCCCGTGCGCCGACGCCGAACATCGCTCGGAGGCGGAGCCATACCAGTGAGGGCCGATCGAGATGCGGAAGCGTCGAACGGCCGGTGGGTACGTACGGCCGGGGATGGGTTGCTCCAGGCCAGCTGACCCCGGCATGGCTCTCCACCGTGGCTGCGAACTCACCGAAGGCTTCGGCTACGCCGATGGGCTGCTTGCGCAGGAGGTTCTTGAGTCGGGCCTTGGAGATGTGACGCCAGTTCTGTACGCACCAGTCGACGGCTTCATCCCGGAGCCGTGGGTCGGAGTCTCCGAGCCACGCCGTGAACAGGATCAGCGGCTCGGGATCGATGGCCCAGTCGGCGTGTGTCGAGGTCCAGCCGGACACGCCGAGCTCGGCCCACGCACCCCACGCAAGCGCCAGCGACTGGTCGACGAAGGTCGCCGCCGGCCGGCGTCGCCTAGAGGTCGCCATCGAGCACCTCCACGCCGAGAAGGCCGAGGATGCGTTGCAGCTCGCCCACGAAGGCGGGCGACGGATCATGCGTTCTGGTCCACCGGGCGGCGCTGACCAATTGCCCAGGCGTCGGCGTGAGGCTACGGAGATCGGCGAAGTGCTTGCTGCGCTCACCTTGGTCGACGGCGGCGTACAGCTTGAAGCAGACGAGGTCCTCGCTTGCCGGGAGGTGGACCTCAAGCCCTCCGTAGGTCCGGACCGTCGCCCGTCCTTCGAGCCCGGGCGGCAGCCCGAACTCGGCCAGGCCGGCAGGGCCGGTGTTGAACCATGAGTCGCCGAGCCCGAGAGCGTCCCCGACCTCGAGCCGGTCTCGCTCCAACATCACCGAGAGGGCAAGTCTCTCGATACGAGAATGTCACCTGCTCGTGTAGTCAGACGGTCCTCGGCGGGGAAAGACCACAGGTCGAGTCGGCGGCGAACTCAGGAAGGCGCCGAGCGGCCTCCGCCGGCGAAACCGCAACTGCGCGGAGGCGGTGGTCCTCGGTTCGGGCGCTGGGCGGTCGCCCAGGGGTGTCCGCTCCGCGCTCCCTCGGTGAGCTGGGGACAGAGGCCCTCCTCGGCCCCGCCCGGTGCACGGCATTCAAGTGTGGCTACACTTGTGGTCACAAGGAGGAATCGCCATGCGCTCGGTCGGAGTCAGGGAGTTCAGGGATCAGGCCACATCCATGATGGCTGCGGGCGAGACGCTCGTGATCGAACGGCACGGGAAGCCCATCGGGTTCTACGTCCCAATCTCGGCCAAGGACCGTCGGACTGGCCGTGAGGCGCTCGGACGGCTTGGTGATGCGGCGGACAAGCTGCTCGAACAGACCGGGCTCGACGAGGATGAGCTTGTTCGTGAAGTGTCGCTCGGCCGACGCAAGCGTTGATGCGGCTGGTGGTCGACACCAGCGTTCTGGTCGAAGAGCTTCTCAGGGCGAAGGGACGAGAGCGATTGGGTGAGGATCGGCTGGAGCTGTTCCTGCCCGAACAGATGGTGGGCGAGACGCAGGTGGAGCTTCCACGCCGGATTGCCGCCTTTGTCCGACACCGCAAGCTCGACCTGAGCCTGGGCGAGGAGATTGGCGGGCTGTGCCTGGAGGCCGTCGAGACCAACGTCGCCGTCATCGATGAGCCCATCTACTCCGCCCTCGAGGACGAGGCCCGGGCCCGATCGCTGCGGGATCCCCACGATTGGCCCGTGGTCGCCTGCGCCCTCGCGCTGTCGGGGGGTGTGTGGACCAACGACAACGATTTCCTGGGGACGGGCGTCCCGACCTGGACCACCGACACGCTCCAGCTCTGGCTCGAACGCCACCCGGGGGACTGACCCGGCCTTCAGGGTACGGTGACGACGGACCCCTGCGTCCCGTCCGCGACACGAGGAGTGCCCATGGCAGACATTGCGAAGTTCCTGGACAAGGCCTACGAGGGCAAGGAGTTCAGCGAGCTCGCCACCGCCCCTGTCGCCGCCCTTCAGGGTGTGTCCGACGGCGACGCGCAGCACCTGAAGGACGCATTCGGGATCACCACCATCCGTGACCTGGCGACGAACAAGTTCGTTCTCTGGGCCCAGGCGATCAACGTCCTCGCCAAATAGGTCGAGCAGGTAGGGCCGCCTCGCTCGCCGGGCGGTTGGTCCGGCTCAGCGGGGGTAGACGTCGATTTCGGTGGCCTTGACCGCCACCCACACGTCGGTTCCTTCGATGAGCCCGACCTCGCGAACGGCGTGGGCGGTGACTTCGGCGACGACCGGAGGCGTGCCCGCCACGCGGACCCTGATCCGGTCGCCGACCGGTTCGACGGCGATGATGCGCCCCGGCCAGGCGTTCCGCACCGATCCCTCGGGGTGACGGAGGTGCAGCGAGACGGCGCGAGGGTGCACGACGACGAACACCGGGCCGGGTCGGAAATGGTCGGCGACGGTGAGCGTGCCGCCGTGCTCCAGAGCGACGGAGCCGTCGGCGACGACGACGCCGGCGAAAAGGTTGGTGCCAGTGAGCTCCGCCACCCACCGGGTCCGGGGCCGCGCCGTGATCTCGGCGGGCGTGCCGGCCTGGGCGATCCGGCCACGGTCGAGAACGATGATGTCGTCGGCCAGCACGGCAGCGTCGACCGGGTCGTGGGTGATCAGCAGGCGCACGCCGGCGAAGGTGGCGAGGTGGCGCCGCAGATCGCGTCGCACGTCGTTGCGGGTGGTGGCGTCGAGTGCGGCGAGGGGCTCGTCGAGCAGCAGTAGGGCGGGAGCGGGAGCGAGGGCCCGGGCCAGGGCGACCCGTTGCGCCTCGCCGCCCGACAGCTGGGCTGGCCGGGCCCGTCCGCGGTCGCTGAGACCGACCCGCTCGAGCCACTCGGCGGCCAGCCGGCGGGCCTCCCGGCGGCGGAGGCCCCGGGCCCGTAACCCGAAGGCGACATTGTCGACGGCGTCGAGGTGGGGGAAGAGCAGGTTTTCCTGGAAGACCACCCCCACCGGCCGACGCTCCGGAGGCAGGTAGACACCACGCGCCGGATCGTCGAGAGCAGTCCCTCCGAGCTCGATCCGGCCGGTGGAGAGCTGGCGAAGTCCGGCCAGAGCCCGGAGCAGGGTGGTCTTGCCGGCACCGTTGGGCCCGACGATCGCCACCGTCCTGCCGGCCTCGATGGCCAGCGCAACGTCGAGGGTGAAGCCGTCCAACTCCACCCCGACCTGGGCGGTGAGGCTCATCGGGCCGTGAGCCAGCGGTCTCGAAGCCCGATGAGCACGGCCAATGACAGGAGGAGAAGGACGAGGGAGAGGACGATGGCCGAGTCCGGGTCGGAGCCCTCGAGCTTGATGTAGACGAACAGGGGCAGCGTCTGGGTCCTGCCCTGCAGGTTGCCGGCGAAGGTGATCGTGGCGCCGAACTCTCCCAGCGCGCGAGCCCAGCACAGCACCGTCCCCGCCACCATCGACGGCGCGACCAGGGGCAGGGTCACCCGCCGGAACACCACGAATCGGCCCGCCCCGAGCGTGCGAGCTGCGTCCTCCAGTCGGCGATCGACGCTTCGGAACCCGGCCTCGAGCGTCAGCACCAGGAACGGCATGGCCACGAACGCTTCGGCCAGGATCGCCCCGGCGGTGGTGAACGGCAGGCTCACGCCGATGCGGTCGAGCTGGGTCCCCACGACTCCCCGGCGCCCGAGCGCCAGGAGGAGAGCGACGCCGCCGACCACGGGGGGCAGCACCATGGGCAGGGTGGTCAGCGCCCGGATAACACGCTTCCCGGGGTACTCGATGCGGGCCTGCACCCAGGCCAGCGGCACGCCGAGGGCGATGGAGAGGGCGGTGGCGAACAGCGATGTGATCAGCGACAGGCGGAGGGCGTCGAGCGCCGGCCCGCTGCTTAGTTCACGCCACGCCGAGGACCACGGCGCCCGCCACAGCAATCCGGCGAGGGGTACTGCGAACACGAGCGCAGCGATCGCGGCGACCAGCACGGGGATGACGGGGGCCCGGTCGGGTATCCCTTCGGCGCGCCGCCGACGCGCCTCACCCAAGTCAGCTCTCGGCGATCTCGATGACGACGCTCGTGGACTTCACCGCGGCCACGGCCCGGACGCCGGGGGCCAGGCCGAGCTCGTCGGCCGCCTCGCGGGTCATCAATGACACGACCCGGTGCGGCCCGGCCTGAATCTCCACCTGGGCCGCGACCTTGTCCTTGATCACCCTGGTCACGATGCCGGGAAATCGGTTGCGTGCCGAGCGACCGACGACGATGTCGGCGCCGCGCTCCGCGGTGTGGGCGGCGGCGAACTCGGCGAGGGCCACGCCATCGATGGCCCGGCGGCCCGCTTCGGTCCTGGTCGAGCTGATGCGCCCGTCGTCGACCCATCGGCGGACGGTGTCCACGCTGACACCGAGCAGCTCGGCGGCCTGGCCGATCTTGTAGGAAGGCATGGGCGCGACCCTAGAACCCACCCGATCGGGCCGAACCGGCGTGGTGGTCATGTGGGCGGGAGGAACCCACGCCGGCGCAGCTCATCCTGGCCGTCGCCCTCCAGTACGGCGGCGACGAAGGCCGACGCCGCCGCTCGGTTTCTGGTGGTCTTTACGACGGCGATCGGGTAGGCGGCCACCACGTTCAGGCCGTCGGGAATGCCCACGCCCTGGCCCTTCGACCCTGCGGCGGTGACATCGGTGGCGTAGACGATGGCGGCGTCGGCCTCGCCGGCGGTGACCTTGGCGACCGCGGCCCTCACGTCCACCTCTTTCGACACGGGGCGCACGGTGACGCCGGCTGCCTCGAGCACCTGGGCCGAATACCGTCCGGCCGGCACGTTCTCATCGGCGATGACCAACTTGATTTCGGTCCGTGAGAGATCGTGGAGGCCACGGATGACCTTCGGGTTCCCCGGCTCGACCAGGATCTCGAGCTTGTTGCCGGCGAAGGTGATGGGTGGCTCCACCAGCCCGGCGTCGCTCAATCGTCTCATCGACGTCGCGTCGGCGGTGGCGATCACGTCGGCCGGGGCACCCTGGATGACCTGGGTGGCCAGCGCGCCCGAGCCGGCGAAGCTGAAGGTCAGCGCCACGCCGGGACTCGAGACCCTGAGCCTGGCCTGGAGTGAGGTGAACGACTCGGTGAGCGACGCGGCGGCGAACACGGTGAGCGAGCCGGGGCCCCCGGCCGGCGAGTCCTGACCACACGCGCCCGCGGCCAGGAGCGTGGACAGCGCCCCGACCACAGCAACACAGAACCTTCCGACCATTCGTTCCCTTGCCCACAGGTTCAGTCGACGAGCGGCGACAGCGCATCGTACCGTGCCTGCCAGCAATAACGTGTAAAAACCTTGTTCTAGCGAGGAAAAAAGGTCCTATACCTGGAAATTGTCGAGCACGTCACCGCTCGCTCGGAGAGGGATTCGGCACCGGAGGAGTGTGCGGGATGACATCGTGGAGGTCGAATCCCCGGCGACGGGGACGCCGCTTTCCAGGTCCTACGTCAACGCCCCGCCGCTCGGGTAGGGCCGACCGACCGCCGCCTGTTTCCCCGCACCGCCACGCGGCATAGCGCTACGGTGACCCCTCAGCCTCCAGTCAAGGGAGAGAGCCGGATGGCGAAGCATTCGGGCCTCGCCATCGAGGCCACCGGGCTCGAAAAGTCTTTCGGCGACACCCGCGCCGTCGACGGCGTCGACCTGGCCGTCCCCCGGGGCTCGGTGTACGGCGTGCTCGGGCCGAACGGCGCCGGGAAGACGACGACCATCCGCATCCTGGCCACGCTGATCCGCCCCGATGCGGGAACGGCCCGCATCCTCGGCCACGACGTGGTGACCGAGGCCGATGCGGTGCGGCGCGCCGTCAGCCTCACCGGCCAGCTCGCCTCGGTCGACGAGGACCTCACCGGTCGGGAGAACCTGATCCTGCTTGGTCGGCTGCTGGGGTTGAAGCACTCGGCGGCCAAGACGCGGGCCGAGGAACTCCTTGCGGCCTTCGGCCTGGCCGAGGCGGCCGGTCGTCTGGTCAAGAAGTACTCCGGAGGGATGCGCCGCCGGCTCGACATCTCGGCGAGCATCGTGATCACCCCGGAGCTGATGTTCCTCGACGAGCCCACGACGGGCCTCGACCCTCGCTCCCGCAACCAGGTCTGGGACATCATCCGCACCCTCGTCGCGGCGGGCACGACCATCCTGCTGTGTACCCAGTACCTCGAGGAGGCGGACCAGCTGGCCGACGGGATCGCCGTCATCGACCGCGGCAAGGTGATCGCCGAAGGGACGCCCGGCCAGCTCAAGGCCTCAGTGGGTTCGGCCACGCTGCATGTCCGCCTTCTCGACCCTGGGCAGCGGGACCAGGCTGCGGCCCAACTGGGAACCGAACTGGGCGGTGTGACCCTGGAGCCCGATCCCGCGTCGCTCTCGGCAGCCTGCCCGAGCGGCGATCGAGGTGCCGAGGCGGTGGCGCAGCTCGCCGGGTCGGGCGTGGGCATCGCCGCCTTCACCTTGGGCCAGCCGAGCCTCGACGAGGTCTTCCTCGCCCTGACCGGCCATGCCGCCGAGGCGGGGAACGGCGAGCCAGCCGACGCCACCGAACTGGAGGCAGGGACATGAGCCCGAAGCCCACTGACGTTTCCCTCACCACCGCTGCCGACCAGGACGCGGTCAGCAGAGCCATCTCCTCCACGCCGCGACCGCCTACCGTCGGCTCGCTGTCGGCTGCGCTCACCTTCGCATGGCGCGGCATGCTCAAGGTCAAGCACGTCCCCGAGCAGCTCCTCGACGTGACCATCACGCCGGTGATGTTCGTGGTGATGTTCACCTACATCTTCGGGGGAGCGATCTCGGGTTCGACGGGCGACTATCGCGACTACCTGGTCCCCGGCATCCTGGTCATGTCGGTGCTGTTCACCACCGTCTACTCGGGCGTGGCCCTCAACACCGACCTGACCAAGGGGGTGGTCGACCGGTTCCGTTCGCTGCCCATCTGGCGGGGGGCCCCGCTGCTGGGCTCGATGATCGGCGACAGTGTGCGCTACCTGATCGCCGGCACGGTGATCATCCTGGTCGGCGTGCTCCTCGGCTTCCGCCCAGAGGCCGGCGTGGTCGGCGCCGCTGCGGCGTTGGCCCTCGTCGTCACGTTCGCCTTCGGCCTGTCCTGGGTTTTCACCACCATCGGCCTGGTGCTGCGCACCCCGAGCGCGGTGCTGAACGCCGGTTTCATGGGCATCTTCCCGCTCACCTTCCTCTCCAACGTCTTCGTGGAGCCCGACACTCTCCCGGGCCCCTTGGAGGCCTTCGTCGACGTCAACCCGATCTCCATCCTGGCCACGGCGTCGCGGGGGCTGATGGCGGGGAACGCCGAGGTGGGCGACGTCGCCATCGTGTTGGCCGTCGCTGCGGTGTTAACTGCCGTGTTCGCCCCGTTGACGACGAAGCTCTACGGGAAGGGTTGAGGCGGTATGTCGATGAGCGGAACAGGACTCATTGGGGCCGACGTGGTGCGCGTCACCATCGAGTCGCAAGATTGCCGGCGCTCGTCGCGGTGGCCCTCGGGTTGCTGGCCGCCGGCTGTGCGGGCGAGACGACGCGCGTCGAAGTCGGCCGGTCGGTGGTGGTGACCGACGAGAACCGCCTCTCCCGAACCCATGAGGCGCCGAGTCTCCTGGTCGACCGCAACGATTCCGACACCGTGTACCTGGCCGAGGTCGAGCTGCAGGCCGGCGAGAACCGCTTCTACATCTCCTCGGGCCGGGGCGCGAGCTGGAAGCAGTCCGAGGCGCCGAAGCTGGCGCCGTTCACCGACCGCCGGTGCCGTCCTCGGTGCCGGCCTGGTCATGTGCGTGGCCGTGGCCCGGATGCGGCGGACGGCCGGGCCTGCGCCGGCAACGGCCGCCAAGGCGCCCTGACGGCAGGGTCGGGGTCGGGGTTCCCTCGGGGTTGTCCCTGATTCGCCGCGTGGCTCCCGCCCGTAAAGTGACCTCGTGCAGAGACTGCGAGCGTCGCGAGGCAAGTTGCTGGCGTTGGTGGTGGGGGTGGGGGTGCTGGCCGGGGCATGCGCGGGCGGCGGCAGTGACACCCTCGGACTCGACGAGGAGTTCCGGCCCACACCGGGCGAACGCGACGTGCAGTTCACCGGCGCCACCAAGCTCGACATGGGCGCCACCCTGGCCGTCCCCGCAGGGGCCACTGGCGCCGCTCCGGGCGTGCTCATCATCCCGGCGCCGGGCGCCACGGACCGCAACGGCACGCTGGTGGCCCGCCCGCCCGACCCGTTGTACAAAGACCTCAGCGCGGCGCTGACGGCGGCGGGTGTCGTCACCCTCCGCTACGACCACCGGGGGATAGGCGAGAGCCAGTTGGCGGCCGATCAGCAGCTGAGTTGGGACGACATGGTCGCCGACGCCAAGGAGGCCCTCTCCTATCTCGGGCAGCGCCAGGAGGTCGATCCCACCCGGATCGCCGTCGTGGGCCATGACATGGGTGGCGCCATCGCCCTGAAGCTCGCCGCCACCGACGACCGGGTCAAGGGCGTGGCCCTGGTGTCGACGCCGGGTCGCCCCCTCGTGGACGTGTGGGCCGAGGGGTACCGCACCTCCCACGGGCCGGCCTCGGCCGACGCCTTCCGGGCCATGGTCGCCGGGCTCCTCTCCACCGGCGCCCTTCCTGCTCGTGACGCCGTCCGCCCGGAGTTCCAGAGCGTGCTCCCCCCCGGGCAGGACGCCTTCTTCAAAGGCCTGTTCTCTGTCGATCCCCTCGCCGACGCCAGAGCGGTCAAGGTGCCGGTGCTGATGGCGGTGGGCGAGCGGTCCATCACGGTGGGGGCGGCCGACACCCAGCGCCTGAGCCAGGGGCTGGGCGGGAGGAGCGAGGTGGTGGTGGCCGGCAACTCCAGCGCCACCCTCCAGCAGATCCTGGCGCCTCCGGTCCGGGTTTTCGATCCCAGCGACATGGACTCCCACGGCCTCGGCCCGCCCGTCGCCGAGGCGCCCCGCGAGCAGGTCACCGTCGACCGTATCGCCTCCTTCGTGGCCACCTCGGTAGGCGCCCGCCCCGCGTAGCTAGTGCTTGTTGGACCGGCCTTCCGGGCCGGTCACCGGTCGAAGAGGTCGTCGAGGTCGATGGCCAGGCCGGGGATCAGAGGCGTCGTGAGTTGCTCACCGGCCCGCACCTCGAGGGCGACGTCGAAGGCCGGTGCCTCGGGACCGGAGCGCCGGTAGACGAGGACGGTGTCGGCGTCGGCGTCGGTGTCGATCAGCCAGAGCTCAGCCAGCCCGTGCCGCTCGTAGGTGGATTTCTTGGCGCCCACGTCGTACCGCCACGTCGAAGGAGAACGAACCTCGACGGCCAGCGAGGGTGGTCCCAGGATCCGAGTGGCATCTCGCCTGGGCCGAGCAGCCTCGACGACGAACACCACGTCGGGGGCGAACACGTTGCGGTCGCCGAGTTGGACGTTGACGGGCAGAGTGGCCTCGCCCTGGCCGGGATGGGAGCGGAGCCATGTCCACATCTGGGCATACAGCTCGCCCGCGATCCGTTGGTGGCGCAGGTTCGGCTGGTCCACCACCACCTCCCCGTCGATCAGCTGCGTGCGGCGTACGGTGGGGGGAAGGGCGTAGTACTGCTCTGCGGTGAGCAGCGTCGAGGTCACGACCATGCCGAGATTGTACGCCCGAGGTGGGACAGGAGCTCTCCCGCCCGTCTGCTGAAGGGCGTTCGCGCCGTGTCGCTCAGATCCGTACCAGGCGGAGCACGTCGGTGGTCGGCACCGGCTCCTCGGGCGAGCCGACCAGCACGGCCACGATGTCGCCCTTCTTGGCCACGCCGGCCTCGACGGCGGCGATCACCGCGAACCACACGATGTCGTCGGTGGTCGCGTGCTGGTTGATGACGATCGGGGTGATGCCCCACGCCACCGAAAGCTGGCGGGCCGTCCGCAGCGACGGGGTGACCCCCAGGATGGGGACGACGGGACGGAAGCGGGAGATGGCCCGGGCCGTCGTGCCGCTGTTGGTGCAGGCGATGATGGCGGTGGCGCCGGCGTCGTTGGCCGCCCGCCACGCCGCGGCGGAGATGGCTGCGGTCATGCGCACCGACGCCGGCGCACCCCGGCTCTCGGCCACCTGCTGGATGCCGCGGGTCTGGCCCCACGCCAGATAGTCGAACTCCCGCTCGGCCCGGGTGGCGATCCGGGCCATGGTGGCGACGGCGCCCACCGGGTCGTAGCCGATGGCCGTCTCCCCCGACAGCATGAGGGCGCTCGACCCGTCGAGGACGGCGTTGGCCACGTCGCTCACCTCGGCCCGGGTGGGCGACGGCGCCCGCAGCATGGACTCGAGCATCTGGGTGGCGGTGATCACCGGCCGGCCGTAGGCCACCCCGGCAGCGATGATCCGCTTCTGGTAATGGGGGACGTCCTCCAGGGCGCAGCGGATGCCCAGGTCGCCTCGCGCCACCATCACCCCATCGGCGACGGCAATCACCTCCTCCAGGGCGTCCACCGCCTCCTGGGTCTCGATTTTGGCTACCAGCATGGGCCCGTCGGGACCGCTGGCCTGGCGGACCCGCTCGACGTCGGCCCCCGACCGCACGAAGGAGATGGCCACGGCGTCCACGTCGGCCTCGCACACGATGTCGAGCAGACGCAGGTCCTCCTCGGTGGGCGAATCCAGGGGAAAGCGGGAGGCGGGCAGGGCCACGCCGGGGCGCCCCATCAGCCGACCGCCGGAGCGCACCCGGGCCACGGCCCGGTCGCCGTGCACCTCCTCGACGGTGAGGGAGATGCCGCCGTCCCCGAGGGGGATGGTGTCGCCGGCGCGCAGGTGGGTGACGACGTCGGGATAGTCGACGGCGATCCGGCGCCAGTCGCTGGTGGACGTCTCGTGGGCCTGGACCAGTTCGAGACGATCGCCCTCCACCAGGTACACCTCGGTGCCGAAGCTGGCCGTGCGGATCTTGGGGCCCGGGAGGTCGACCAGGACGCCGATCGTCCGGCCCGCCTCGACGGCGACCCTGCGGACCAGGCGAACGAGGTCGAGGGTCTCCTCGACGGGACCGTGGGCCAACGACAGGCGGGCCATGTTCATCCCGGCGTCCATCATCTGGCGCAGGATGCCGGCCGAGCCCGACGCCGGGCCCACCGTGGCCACAATCTTGGTGCGTCGCTCCATGTGCCGACGTTACGGCTCCGGGGCGGTGCCGCTCATCTCGCACAATGGTGCGTGCACCTCGCCACCCTGAACGTGCGCAACACCGCCGACCGCTGGTCGCAGCGCCGGAGCGTTCTCGTCCGGCAACTGGTCGACCTGGCCCCCGACGTCATGGCCGTCCAGGAGCTGCGCATGCTTCCCGACCAGGCCGGGTGGATCGTCCGGGAGGCGGAGCGTGTGAGCGAGGGGCGGCTGCGCTACCGCGCCTACCGGCGGCCCAAGATCGGGCCGGCAGGGCTGTGGGAGGGCATCGGGGTGCTGAGCAGGGTGCCCGTCGTGGCCACCGCCTGGCTTGACCTCGGCGCCCAGGCCCGGGTGGCCCAGCGGGTCACGGTCCGCCTGCCCGGTGGCGATCTGCTCGACGTCTACAACGCCCACCTCGGGCTGGGCGGCGAGGCGCTCCGGGCCGCCCAGGCCCAGCGCGTTCTCGATTGGATGGATGTCCGTCCACCCCTGCCCGCCGTGCTCCTCGGCGACCTCAACGCCCGTCCCGGCTCACCCACCGTCGAGCTCCTGAGCCGGCGCCTTCGCTCCGCTCACGTCCACGTCCACGGCCACGAGCCGCCCCGCACCGTGCCGACCCCCCTGCGGCGCGGTGCGACGGGGAACGGCGCCGTTCTGGACTACGTCTTCGTCAACGACCTGCTCGACGTCACCGACGCCGGGGTGGTCTTCGACGAGGTGGGCCCCGGCGATCCGAGCCTGGCCGCCTCGGACCACTACGGCCTGTCGGTCACCGTCACGCGCTGCCGGATCGTGGACTAGCACTCGAATTGGCGACTTGCCGCCTGCCGAGTGTGCAATGTTCCGTCCCAGAGCCACAACATTGCACACTCGGTGGCTGGCACGGATGTACTGGCGGGCCAGGCGCAGAGCGCCCACCGCCTGGTGAGGCCGACGGCCACGGCCACCGGCCAGGCCGGCAGGAACAGCAGGGGCGAGAGGGCGTCGAGGCCGACGAGGATGGAGAGGGAGTCTCAGGCCACCTCCCGTGCCCGACCACGGCCAGCAGGCCCACGACGACGAGCCAGCGACGGTGGCCGCCGGCCGACCTGGGCGACGGGCGGTCAGGGAAGGTCGGGCGGGCGCTCGGCGAGCACCCGCTCGCGCGTGGGCACGCGAAAGGTGACGTAGAGCGCCCCGATCAGCCCGAGGGCGACGACTGCGACACCCACGGCCTGGTTGGCGATGACCAGCAGGCCGCTGGAGCAGGACACCACCAGGATCATCGTCACCGCCACCACCTTGGCCCGCCGGGGCATGCCGAGGCCGGCCCGGTGGTCACGGACCAGTCGGCCGATCTTGGGCAGGTTCAGCACCCACCGTTCGAACCGCTGGTTGCTGCGGGAGAAGCAGGCCGCGGCCACGATGAAGAACACCGTGGTTGGCAGGCCGGGAACCACGATGCCTATCCCTCCAAGGGCCACGGACAGGAGCCCGCCCACGAACCAGAGGGGCGCCGTGGCCCTCCGCCCCGCCGTCACAGGAGGGCGGCGACGTCCCCGACCGCTTGGACGACCAGCAGGACGAGAATGCCACCGCCCAGGACGGTGTAGCCCCAGCGCCACCGGTGGTTGGCCCGCCAGAAGCGGCGCATTGAGTAGACGATGGCTGCGGCGGAGACGGCGCCGATGACCAGGCCCAGCACCGGCCCCACCCCGCCGCTGAGGTCGATCACCGGCTTGAGGATGGGCAGCAGCACGTAGGTGAGCAGGCAGCGCACCGTGGAGATGAGCAACGACGTGCCGAAGGCCTTTTCTGCGGTCTGGCCGGCATCGGCGCCAGCCGGAAGGCGCAGCAGGCGACGCATGAACGCGTCGAGCGGGGAGGCGTCGGTGCCCTGGGTAATGGCGGATGGGCCCACGCATACGAAACTAGGCGCCACCGGCGCGACTTGGCACGTCGGCGGTCATGCCGGGGCCAGAGCGGCGGCCACCGGCACCCGTGGCAGGGTCGACGCGGGCAGGGCGGCCACCAGACCCGTCACCAGCATGGCCAGAGGCACCACGGCAACAAGGTGGAGCGGGGGAGCGTCGACCAGGCCGGCGGAGGACCCGTTGGCCAGCGCGTAGGCCAGCCGGAAGAAGCCGACGCCGAGGGGGATGCCGATCAGCCCGCCCAGACCGGCCAGCACGCATTGGCCCGCCACCGCGGCGCCGGCCAGTTGCCGGGCGGAGAACCCGATGGCGCTGAGCACGGCCAACTCCCGCCGGCGCTCCCGGATGCCGACCAGCCCCACGGCCACGATCGAGGCCAGGGCGACGAGCGACAGGGCGCCCTGCAGCCAGTAGACCAGCGGTCGCAGCCCCGATCCGTCAGCGTCGGCGACCGCCGGGCCGGCCACGGGGGCGGAGGCGACGGCCCGGGCCGCGGCCTGGCGGCCCTCGTGGCGGAAGGTCGCCTCCATGCCCAGGGCGGCCACGCTGGTCATGACGGCGAGGGCGACGGCCAGGACGGTGGCTGCGGCTCGGGCCCGCGACGTCGACACCTCCTTGGCCACCAGCGCTGCCGACGCAGGTAGGCCGGCGGTCAGCGCTCGGGCCGTGGCAGTCGACGGTCGGGCCGGCGTGGTCGCGACCAGCCCGGCGCGGGCCGGCCGGCGGGCGGCGGCAGCGCTCACCGCGGCGGCGGCCACGACGAGCACGCCGACGACGCCGAGCACCGACAGGTCGAGCCGGGGCGCGGTGGAGCCCAACGACGTGGCCGCGGTCTCGGCCAGCCGACGCCCGCCGACCAGGGCGACGGCGGTGCCTACCAGCCCGCCGGCGCCAGCCAGGACAGCGTGCTCGACGGCCACCAGGCCAATGAGTTGGCCGGGGGTGAGGCCGATCAGGCGCAGGATCACCAGCTCCCGGCTCTGGGACCGGAGCCGGGCGCCCAACAACACGACCAGTAGGAAGGCGGCGGCGGTCAGCAGCAGGATCGAGAACGAGGCGAGCACCACCTGGAACTGGCGGGTCCTGTCGAGGGCCTCGGCCCGGATGGCCGAAGCGGTGGTCACCATCCCGTACTCCGACGCAGCCCGAGCCACGACCGCCTCGTCCGCAGGACGGGCGAGGCGCAGGCCGACGGTTGTCAGCTGCGGGCCGCCCCGGCCGAGCGCGGCCGCAGTGGCCGGGTCGGTGAATGCGCGGCCAGGAACGGTGGCCGGATAGCCGGGGGTGCGGACGCTTACCGCGATGCCACTGACCTCGACCGTCGCCTCGTGCATCTCGACCCGATCGCCGACCTTCACGCCGAGGGCCCGGGCGAACGACCGCTCCATCACCACCGCCCCGGGCCGCCACGACCCGTCGACCACGGCCGGTCGGTCGACCCGCAGGTCGTCGGGTATACCGACTAGGGCGACGCCGGCGGTGAGCCCGTCGTGGCGCAACTCCCCGACCGTCGCCACGACCCGGCCCGAGCTCTCGGCCACGCCGGGCAGGGCGGCGAGGGCGCCGGCGTCGAGCCCGCCGAAGCCGGCGACGTGGAGGTGGGCGCCATGGGTGGCGGCGAAGGCCCGGTCCCACGGCCCGGTCACAGCGCTGCGCAGAAGGACAGCGCTGGTACCGGCGGCGCCGGTGGTGGCCAGGACCACCACGACGAGCAAGGCCGACGCCCGGCTTCGGCGCAGGCGGGAAGCGAGGAGGCGAACGGCGAGGCGGACCACGTCAGCGCTCCAGTAGGTCGCCGAGGCCCAGGACCGGCGAGGCCGTGCCGCCGCCGAGGCGGGTCTCGTCGACCACCTGCCCGTCGCGCACGGTGAGCAGCCGGTCGGCCAGGGTGGCTACCCGGGGATCGTGGGTGACGAGGACGATGGCCTGGCCGCCGGCGTGCAGGCGGCCGAGGATCTGCAGCACCTCGCTGGTGGCCCGCGAATCGAGGGCGCCGGTGGGCTCGTCGGCCAGGAGCAGGTCGGGTCGGTTCATCAGCGCCCGCCCGATGGCCACCCGCTGGCGCTCGCCGCCCGAGAGGTGCGCCGGCGCCACGTCGGCCCTGGCCCCGATGCCGAGTTGGTCGAGCAGCTCGGCGGCCCGCGCTCGGGACTGCTGCGCCGAGGCGCCGGCCAGTACTGCGGGGAGCTCCAGGTTGTCGCGGACCGAGAGGTCGTCGATCAGGTTGTAGGCCTGGAACACGAACCCGATCCGGCGGCGGCGCAGCCGGGCCCAGCCCGCCTCCTTCAGCCCGTCGACCCGCTCGTCGTCCAGGTGGATCTCACCGGATGTCGGACGGTCGAGGCCGCCCAGCAGGTGCAGCAGGGTCGACTTCCCGCACCCGCTGGGGCCCATCACGCTCACGAACTCACCCGCCTCCACGGTGAGGTCGATCCCGTCGACAGCCCGGACGACGGTGTCGCCCACGGTGAAGTGGCGGTGGAGGGCCACCGCCCGCAACAAGGTCACGCTGTATCTCCTCGGTTCGTGAACGCCTGCTCGCAGCGTTCCAGCCACTTCAGGTCGGCCTGCAGGTGGAGCACGGCACCCTCGACGGCCAGGCGGGCCGCCATTCCGGTGACCGTGGCGGCCAGGTCGGTCACCGACCGCAACTCGCGGAGGTGGGCCCGGCGCTGGCGATCGATGAGCACGAGCGGGTCGACCACCTTGGCCCGGGCCACCAGCACCAGCTTGGTGAAGAACTCATCCTTCACCCGCACCGCCGGCGCCGGCTGGTCCACCCACGCGTTGAGCTCGTCCCGCCCGGCGGCGGTCAGCTCGAACACCCGCTTGTCGGGCCGGCTGGCCTGGGCCACGTCGGCCGAGCGGACCAGCCCGTCGGCCTTGAGTCGACCGAGGGTCTTGTAGATCTGGCCGACGTTGACGGGCGGCCACAGCTCTCCGAGCTCCGCTTCGATGGCGTGCTTCAGCTCGTAGCCGTGAGCCGGCTCCTTGGACAGCAGGGCGAGCAGGGCGTGCCGCATGGTCAGCCCCATATAGATGCTCGGTATGTATGTCAAGAGAGTAAGGCGCCTTGCCGGTCGTGATCTGCCAGGCTTCCGGGCATGACCACCGTGCCCCTCGTCCCCCGCCAGGTCCTGTTCGGCAACCCCGAGCGGGTGAGCCCCCGCATCTCCCCCGACGGGAAGCGGCTGGCCTGGATCGCCCCCGATGACGGCGTGCTCAACGTGTGGGTGGGCCAGGTGGGGACCGACCTCGACCAGGCCAAGCCGGTCACCGAGGACCGTGACCGGGGCATCCGGTCGTTCTTCTGGGCCCATGACAACCGGCACCTGCTGTACGTGCAGGACGTGGGCGGCGACGAGGACTGGCACCTCTTCGACGTCGACCTCGACACCGGCGTCACCCGCGACCTCACCCCGTTCGACAGCATCCAGGCCCGGGTGGAGGACACCGACAAGCGCTTCCCGGACACCATCCTGGTGGGCCTGAACCGGGACAACCCCGAGCTCCACGACGTCTACCGCCTCGACCTGCCCAGCGGTGAGCTGGAGAAGGTCGTAGAGAACCCCGGCTTCATCGGCTTCCTGGCCGACGTCGACTTCAAGGTCCGGGCCGGGATCGCCCCGCAGCCCGACGGCGGCATGGTGATCATGGTCCGCGACACCGAGGAGGACGAGTGGCGGGCGCTCCTCGAGTACGGCCAGGACGACTCCCTCACCACCGAGCCCGTCGCCTTCACCTTCGACGGCGCCGGCCTGTGGATGGTGTCGTCGGTCGGCGCCAACGCCGGCCGGTTCGTGAAGCTCGACATCGCCACCGGCGAGACCACCGTCATCGCCGAGGACCCCCAGTACGACGTGGCCGGCGTCCGCCTCCACCCCGACACCCGCGAGCCCCAGGCCGTGATCTACATCAAGGAGCGGGCGAGCTATGAGATGCTCGACCCCGAGTTCGCCGAGGACGCCGAGGCGCTGTTCGCCGTGGACCCGGGCGACCTGACCCTCACCGGGCACGACCACACCGACCGCACCTGGCTGGCCGCCTACATGAACGACGACGGCCCCGTCCGCTACTACACCTACGACCGCGACTCGAAGCAGGCCACGTTCCTCTTCGAGCACCAGCCGGCACTGTCGGAGTACCAGCTGGCCACGATGGAGCCCTTCTCCTACACCGCCCGTGACGGCCTCACCATCCACGGATACCTCACGTTCCCCCCGGGCGGCGGCCGCGAGAACCTGCCCACGGTCCTCAACGTGCACGGCGGGCCCTGGGCCCGTGACACCTGGGGATACGACCCCGAGGCCCAGTGGCTGGCCAACCGGGGCTACCTCTGCGTGCAGGTCAACTTCCGGGGCTCCACCGGCTACGGCAAGGACTTCGTGAACGCCGGCGATAAGGAGTGGGGGGCCAAGATGCACGACGACCTGCTCGACGCCGTCGACTGGGTGGTCGGGCACGGCCACGCCGACCGATCGAAGGTCGCCATCTACGGCGGCTCCTACGGGGGCTATGCGGCGCTGGCCGGCGCCGCCTTCACGCCCGAGGTGTTCGCCTGCGCGGTCGACATCGTCGGCCCGTCGAACCTCAAGACCCTCATCGAGTCCATTCCGCCCTACTGGGCGCCGATGATCGCCCAGTTCCACACCCGTGTCGGCAACCCCGAGACCGAGGAGGACTTCATGTGGTCCCGGTCGCCGCTGTCGAAGGCGGGCGACATTCGCATCCCTCTCCTCATCGCCCAAGGGGCCAACGACCCCCGGGTCAAGCAGGCCGAAGCCGAGCAGATCGTGGCCGCCCTGACCAAGAACGGGATCGACCACGAGTACATGCTCTTCCCCGACGAGGGCCACGGCTTCGCCAAGCCCGAGAACCGGCTGAAGTTCTACGCCGCCGCCGAGCGCTTCCTGGCCAAGCACCTGGGCGGTCGGTTCGAGGAGGAATGAGCCGCCCACCCTCGGGCGCCCAGTTCACGATCACCTCGGGGGACCAGGAGGCGACGGTCGCTACGCCTCTGCCGGCGAGGCGCTGCAGCTCCCCCTGACCGAACCCGGCCGGCACAATGCCAGCCACGGCCTCGTCCGGTGGGCCAACTGGGCGGCCACCGTCCAGGAGGCCGACCGGGTGGTCATGGAGCTGGTCCTGCATCCCCAGCCGGGCTACCCCTTCACCCTCGGCCTGTCGATCGACCACCGCCTCGGAGCCGGCGGCCTCTCGGTGGCGACCACGGCCACCAACCTGGGCGCCCGGCCCTGCCCGTACGGCGCCGGCGCCCACCCCTACCTCACCGTGGGCACCGACCTGGTCGACGACGCCCTGCTCCACATGCCCGCCGAGGCCCGGCTGGAGACCGACGACCGGGGGATCCCCACCGGCGCGTCGCCGGTGGAAGGGACACCGTACGACTTTCGCGCTGCCCGGCTCGTCGGTGACCTCGTCCTCGACACCGCCTACACCGACCTGACCGGCAACGAGGCGGTGGTGGCCACCGCCGACGGCCGGCGCCGGGTCACGCTCTGGTGGGACAGCGCCTACCGGTGGCTCATGGTGTTCACCGGCGACACCCTCGACCCGGCCCGCCGCCGGAAGGGGCTGGCCGTCGAGCCCATGACCTGCGCGCCGAACGCCTTCGTCACCGGCGACGGCCTGCGGGTGCTCGATCCGGAGGAGTCCTGGACGACGACCTGGGGGATCGCAGCAAGCCCACCGCGCTGACCACCACCCAGGCGTGGGCCACGGTGAGCCCCGCCCGCTGGAACAGGCCGTCCCTGTCGCCCAGGACGGCGGCCACCAGGCAGAGCCCGGCGACCGCGCCCGTGGCCGCCGAGGCCGCGGCCCATGCCGGCTTCAGCCGGCGCCCGACCACCACCGGGATGGCCGCCAGGGTGAGGTAGCCCAGGCCGGCGGCCATGCCGTGGGCGCCGTCGTAGCGGCCCCCGAGGGGGAGGGCGGCCACAGCCAGGGCGGTGAGCCCGTTGGCGACCGGCAGGGGCCAGGCGGGGTCGGGCCGCAGGGCCACGCCGTAGAGGGCCATGCCGGTGCCCAGGGCCAGCAGCCCGGCGGTCATCAGCGGCCGGGAGGGCGACCCCAGGGCGGCCAGCCGGCTGATGGCGTCGCGGGTCGGGTCGTACCCGTCGGCCCGGCCGCCCAGCAGGGCCCAGGCGGCCACGAACGCCACCGGTCCGGCGACGCCCCCCGCGGCGGGCAGGAAGCGGGGCCTATCCAGTGACCAGGCTCGCCAGGGCCCAGATGGCGGCGACGAAGCCGATGCCGATCATCACCGCGCTGCGGGCGACGGGCGCCCGGTCGAGCTCGTCGCTCTTGGCCTCCCTGGGCGGGCGCACCAGGGCCATGCCGTTGCCGAAGACCAGGGCCGCGCCCAGGGCCAGGACGAGATACGGCAGGAGGTCGTCGCCAAGGAACACACCAGAAAACTAGCCGGGACCCTTAAGTCTTCGGCCCTCGCGGACGACAGATCGCGTGTCTCCGCACCGACGACGGAGATGCCGGACCTCCCAAAGGCCGTTCCCGCGCTCCTCGCCAGGCGCCGAACCCCCGGTCCTCCGTCGTCGGTGTCGGCAGATCAATCGACCTTGCGGTCCCGGTAGTTCTCCAGGGCCCGCTTGTGGCCCCTGGCCCCGGAGCCGACCACACCCCCGTTGCGGACCTCCTTCACCACGTCCTCCAGGTCCTTGAGCAGGTCGTAGATGGGGTCCTCAGGGCCGGCGGCGTCGACCCGGTCGAGGGCGGCGTGCACCTTGTCGAGGTGACGGCGCACCTGCCGGTACTCGTCGTCGAGCTTCCGCCGGGCCTCCTCGATGCCTTCAGCCATGGCCGCACGTGCAAAGAGTCATAGGGCGAACCTACGCCCTCACCGGGTCATGCACCATGCGGCTGTTGACGACGAACGCCCCGAAGGGCAGGGCGGAGGCGACGATGACCAGGAGGGTCTGGCCCCCGCTCCAGCCCTGCTCCTCCCGCACGAGCAGGGTGAGGAGCAGGTAGGCGAGGAAGGCGATGCCGTGGATGGGGCCCATCACCTGGACGAGGTCGGGTCCGTGGAACCCCCGCTTGACCACCACCAGGGCGAGGAGGACGAGGTACGTGACGGCTTCGATCATGGCGACCGTGCGGAACTTGGGTGTCATCGGCGCCGAGTATGGCCGCTGGCCGGGCCCAGGGGCCATCAGGACAGGGCGGCCGACACCGCGTGCAGCGCCAGCCCGGCCGCAGCGCCGACCACCGTGCCGTTGATCCGCACGTACTGGAGGTCGGGCCCCAGGAGCAGCTCGAGCCGTGACGCGGTCTCCTCGGCGTCCCAGCGGGCGATCGTGCCGCTGATGAAGCCGGCGATGTCGCCGTCGAAGTGGTCGGCCAGGTAGCCGACCCCCCGCTCAACCGCCGTCTGGACCGTCGCAGCCAGTTCGGGGTCGTCCTGGAGCCGACGGCCTCCGGCCAGGATGCCCGCCACCAGGTGCCGGCGCAGCTGGGACTCGGGGTCGCACGCCTGCGTCCGCAGCTCGCCCTTGGCGTCGGCCCACAGCGAGGCCACCCACTCCCGGACCTGGGGCTGGGACAGCACGTCGTGCTTGAGCTGCTCGCCCCGCTCCAGGAGGTCGACCGACGTCTCGAGCTCGGCGGCCAGCAGGCGCAGGCGGGCGTCGAACTGCCGGCGGAGGTCGTGGGTGCGGTCGCCGGCCATGTCCCGGAGGACGGTGCGGGCACCGTCGAGCAGGCGGTCGAAGATGCGGTCTTCCACCGCCCCCGGCAGCCACCACGGCGACCGGGCGCCCAGCTGGGCCCGCAGCTCCTGGCCGTGGGCGGCCAGATACCGGTCGAGGCCGCCCAGCATGGCGTCGAGCACCTGGTCGTGGCGGCCGTCCTGGGTGAAGAACCGCAGCGCCCTGCCGGCCAGCGGCGCCAGGGGCACCGACTCGACCCGGGAGCGGACCATGTCCTCCAGCACCCGGTGCACGTCGTCGTCGCGCAGCAGGTCGGCGCCCGCCACCGCGGCGTCGGCCACCTCGGCCGCCACCCGGGCCGCGTTCTCCTCCTTCGACAGCCAGCCGCCCAGACGCCCGACGACGCCGGCGGCCCGGACCCGCTCGACCAGCACCTCGGGGGTCAGGAAGCTCTCCCGCATGAACGCGGCGAGGGTGGCCCCGAAATGGTCCTTGCGCTCGACGACGATGGCCGTGTGGGGGATCGGCAGGCCCAGGGGGTGGCGGAAGAGGGCGGTGACCGCGAACCAGTCGGCAAGGCCGCCCACCATCGACGCCGCAGCCGTGGCCTCCACGTACCCGACCCACGTCGCATCGCCGCCCCACACGGCCGTGACCAGGAAGACCAGGGTGACGAGGGCGAGGAGCCCGGTGGCCCGCCGCTTGGTCGTCGCCAGCTGACGCCGCCGGGACTGCTCGGAGGTGGAAGGGACCTGGATCATGGCGACGCCATCCTGCCCGGGCGGGCGCTCACCGGCGCGCCGGCCCGGCTGGGCGGCCGGTGTCTAGTTCTGCTTGGGGGTCAGTACTTTGATTCTGCTTGGGGGTCAGTACTTTGAACGTTGTGACAAGTTTCAGGCAGCGGCTTTCCCCAGTCGTGCTCCCGTGACGTAGTCGTTGACGGCCTTGTCGATGGTGGCCAGGGCGTGACGGACCTCGACAGGGCCGGGTGGTCGGTCGGCAACCAGCAGGGGATGCAACAGGCGTCGGTCGAGCTTGGTGTAGAAGACGGCGACCCGGATGCCGTCGGGGGTCAGGACGTAGGTGTTGGTATGGGGGATGCGCTCGATCAGGCCGTGGAGACGCAGGCGGCGAAGGTCATAGGTCATCTGGTTCCTGGAGTAGTCCCGACCGAGGAGTCCGGCGACAAGCCCGCGAAGGCTGGCGTTGGTGAAGCCGGTGACGGCGTGGACCATCAGGCACAGTGCACCGGCCAGGGCCATGGCGCGTTGGTCCCCGAAGCGCAAGGCTCCGGTTCTTTGGCCCTCCCTTGCGTAGGGCTGGTGGATGCGCTCAAAGAGCGCAGAGCCGATGGCACAGCCCTGGCCGGCACGTTCGATCTCTAGCAGACGACGGTTGACCTCGCTGGCTTTGGTGATCAGCTCGGGCAAGTGCTCGAGCCGGCAGCGGACCCCGATGTCGGATGGCTTGTTGATGACGGTCTCGATGCGGAGCGCCCTCCCCTCCTTCAGGTACTGCTTGACCCGGCTGTGCTTGTAGCGGAAGTCCATCGACACCTCGGTGCCCCGACCGAACACCCGGGTTCGGAAGATTCCGGGGGTGTTGGCCTGCACCCGCCGGTCGAAGACCACCGACACCTGTTCGGGCCGGCCGATCCCGATGTTGTCGGCCACCAGGGACTCGAAGAAGCCCCGGGCCCGGCGGGGGTCGTCGAAGACCAGGGTGCGGCTGACCTCGACCTGGCGCATGGACAGCTCCCACCAGTAGCCCGCGTCCCGGTCCTCATCGGTCAGCGGCGTGGGGATCCTCGTGATCCAGCGGTCGAAGAAGCCCTGCACGTCGGCCGGCCCGAACCGGTCGCAGATGGCCTGGAGGGCTTCCGGCTTGGCGCAGGCGGCGAACCCGTTGGCCAGGGCCTTGTACTCGACGCCCTCACGGTCGGCCTGGCGCTTGGCCCACTCATGCCCGTTGCACCAGACCTTGGCCGGATAGGGGAAGTAGGTGCAGATCTTGATGAAGCCGGCGCCGAACTCGGGGTCGCGGATGTAGAAGTAGTAGGTCCCCACCCGGCGCTCGGACTTGTCGAAGGAGTAGTACACCGCGCCGGGCTGGGTAGCCCGGTCACGCCCGCTGAAGACCCACTGGAACTCCTGGGCCGACACGATGGCCACCACCCCGAACCGCCCGGCCCGCTCGGCAGCGGCCATGTACGGCCCAACATGGTCGATCTTGCGGTCATCGAAACGGGTGCGGTCGGGCTTCTTCAGGGCCAGGACCGGGATGCCGTGGCG
>JBBQRO010000030.1:0-31653 GCA_038214685.1 Acidimicrobiales bacterium | reverse complement strand
CCGGGCCATGAGGCCCACCAGGCGGGCGGCGGTGGCGTTCATCAGCCCGCAGACCTGGGCGATCTCCGCCTCCAGGTCGCCGCACTCGGGTTCCCTTTCCCGCTCCTCCACGAGCCCCATTGTACCAAACAGACGTTCGATGATGCCAGGGTATTCGAAGTATTTTGGCCCCGAACCATAGGCCAGTCTGGATCAGCGAATCCCCCGGGTGCCGGGTGGGCTCGCTGGTCCTACGGACCTGAGGCCCAATGGGCGGCCCCGGCCCCGCCCCACGATCACCGCTCATCAGGCGACCGCCGCCCAGAAGGTCAGCGACTCGCTCTCAGGTGGCAGGCGCCGGCACCCCACCGCCGGTCTCGATCATCCGGACTGCCACCACCAGGCCTGATGCGGCGCTCAGCACAGCGACGACCATGACCGCAGCCCGAAGGTCGACGAGGTCGGCGACCACGCCGCCGAGCAGGGCGCCGACGACGTAGCCGGTGTCTCGCCACAGCCGATAGACACCCACAGCGGTGGCCCGCCAGCTCGGGTGAGCGACGTCGCCCACTGCGGCGATGAGGGTCGGGTACACGAGGGCGGTGCCCAGCCCGATGAGCACGGCGCCGAAGGCCCAGACGGCGAAGCCGGTCGTCGTCGCCACCACGGCGAGGGCCACTCCCTGCAGCACCATGCCGACCACGATGAGTGGCTTGCGTCCGACCCGGTCCGACCAAGCCCCGGTGAAGAGCTGGGCGACGCACCAGACTCCGGGGTAGAGGGCGGCGAGCACGCCGATGGCCTGGACCGACTGGCCGTTGGCCGCGAAGAGGAGCGGGAGGATGCCCCAGGCCAGGCCGTCGACGGCGTTGTTGACCAGGCCGGCCTGACTGACTGCAGAGAACGTGGGATCCCGCCACGTCGCCCGGGCGAAGATCGCACCGAAGCCGTCCCCACCATCGGCCCTCCCGGTGGTCGCGGCGGCCTCCTGGCGGGCGTAGCCCTGGGTCTCCCGCACGAACAGCGTGGACAGGCCCAGGCCCAGGGCCGCGAAAGCGACGCCGAGGAAGAAGGGTGCCGGGCGCAGGCCGTAGCGGGCGGCAATGGCTCCGGTAGCCAGGGCGGTGAGGGACACTGCGCCGTAGCCCGCCGCCTCGTTGAAGCCGAGGGCCGTGCCCCGCCGGGCTGGTCCCACCAGGTCGATCTTCATCACCACGGTGGTCGACCAGGTCATGCCCTGGTTGACCCCAAGCAGGACGTTGGCGGCGATGATCCACCCCCACGTCGGCGCCCAGATCAGCAGGAGCGGGACCGGCACGCCGACAAGCCACCCGGCGACGAGCACGGGCTTGCGGCCGATGCGGTCGACCAGGGCTCCGGTGGCCAGGTTGGTCAGCGCCTTGGTGGCGCCGAAGGCCACGATGAAGGTGGCTGTGGCCGTGAAGGCGGTGAGGCCGAAGGTCTGCTTGGCCAGCAGCGGCAGCACCGTGCGCTCCTGGCCGACCATGCCCCCGACCAGGGCGTTGACCGCTACCAGGAGGCTGAACTGGGCCAGGTTCTCCCGCAAGCCCAAGCGCAGGACCGGCGTGGCGGGCGGGGCCGCCTGGCGGCTCATTCCACCAGACGCTGCGAGCGGGCGGCCACAACGTCGCCGGGGCCACCGACCAGCACGGCGACGTCGGTCCGGCCTCGGGTGGCCAGGATGCTGACCGCGCTCATGGCCCGCTCGCCGTGGCCGCACATGACGGTGAGCGGGCCGGGTGGCAGAGCCGAGGCCTGCTCGGCGGTGTCGCCCAGCTCTACGTTGACGGCCCCGGGGACATGCCCGGCGGCAAACTCGTTGCGCTGGCGCACGTCGAGCACGGTCCCCACGACGTCGTCGGCGGTGACCAGCGCCACGGTGGCGACCGGCCGCCCCGCAGCACGCCACGCGGCGATGCCCCCGGCCAGTTCCCCGGCCAGGCGCTCGTAGCCGATGGCCAGGCACTGGCGGATCACCTCGGCACGGTCCTGGCCCTCGTCGAGAACCAGGACGATCGCCTGGGATCGCTTCACCAGCCACCCCAGCCAGCTGGCGAATTGAGGCCGCAACGGGATCGACACCGCCCCAGGGATGTGACCGGCGGCGAAAGCGTCCACCTGCCGGGCGTCGACGACCACCGCCTCGCCGTTCTCGACGAGGTCGGAGACGGTTGGGGGCTCCAGCGGGTTGAGAACGGGCCATTCGCCATAGACGTGGGGACCGCGGCGATTCAGCTCCCGCAACTCGAGGAAGTAGGGAGGGAAGGTCCCGAACCCGCCGAGCAGCCGGGCGACGAAGGTGTCCTCGTCGACCGCGGCCAGCAGGGGGTTTGAGGTGCGTTCCCGGCCGATCGTGGTCGCGCGGTCGCCGCCGGGCGCCACGGAGCAGAACGAGCCGGCGCCGTGGGTGGGATAGACGGCCAGGTCGTCAGGCAGGCTCAGCAGCTGGTCCTGGATCGACCGGTAGAGCGAGCGGGCCATGGGCTCGGTCTGCTCCGGGCTGATCAGGTCGGTCCTGGCCACCGCGCCCACGAGAAGCGATCCCCCACTGAACAGCGCCACCGGGCTTGAGCCGTCCGAAAGAAGATAGGCCAGGTGCTCAGGAGTGTGCCCTGGCGTGGCCAGCGCCTCCAGGGTGAGGCCGCCGACGTCGAGGCGTTCCCCGGCTAACAGACCATGGTGGGGGTGCTCCAGGCCGGCGGCGCGGGCGGCGACCACCTGGGCGCCCCGGGCAGCCAGCTCCCGGCTGCCGGAGACGAAGTCGGCGTGCAGATGCGTCTCGACGGCAGTGGCAATGCGCAGGCCGCGCCGCTCCGCCTCGGCCAGGTAGGGACCGGGCTGGCGAGCCGGGTCGACCACCAGGGCGCTGCCGTCGCCGAGGTCCACCAGGTAGGAGCTGTTGCCCAGGCCCTCGTCGACGAGGGCAACGATCTCAGGCATGGCCATGTCCGTCAGTCCTGGCCGGAGGCGACGGACAGGCCGGCACGCTTCCACTCGGGGAAGCCGTCCTCGAGGCGGCGGGCCCTGTAGCCGCGCTTTCGCAGCTCGCGCACGGCGTCGTCGGCATAGACGCAGTACGGGCCGCGGCAGTAGGCGACCACCTCGTTGTCCTTGGGCAGGGACCGCAGGCTGCGACGCAGCTCGTCGATGGGTACCGATCGCGCCCCGGCGATGTGGCCGGAGCGGAACTCCATCTCGGGGCGGACGTCGAGGACGACCAGGTCGCCCCTGTGCAGCCGGTCGGCGAGCTCGTCCCGGCTGATCGCCTTGAACGAGCTGCGGTCGCCCAGGTAGGCCTCGGCCAGGCGGTCGATGCCGGCCACGTTCTCGGCCGCCACGTCGCGCATGGCGGCCCACAGGCTGGCCACCCGGTCGCTGGTGAGGGCGTAAAAGATGTGCGTCCCGTCGCGGCGGGTGCGGACCAACCCGGCCCGGGCCAGCGTCCGGAGGTGGTGTGAGGTGTTGGCCAAAGACTGGCCCAACTCCTCGGCGACCTCCTCGACCGAGCGTTCCCCCTGAGCGAGGACGTCGACGATCTCGGCCCGTCGGCCGCTTGCCAGCGCCTTGGCCACCTCGGAGAACGCGTCGAACAGCGCGTCCTTTGCCTGTCGATCACCCATGGCCACATGCTGACGCCCGAACGCCCCCATTGTCAAGTGATCATTTGAGTCTTTGATCTATCATCCCGACGATCGAACGAGCCTTCGCCGTGTTCACCGAGCTCATGGGCGGCGACTTCAAGCCAGCCGAGCACAACCTGCCCGGTTCGCCTATCAGCGGGACGGGCACGGCCCCGGGTGGGACGGAGTTCGAGACGGGGTCGACGGCAACGCCGGTTGGCCGCTCTACCTTGACCGCTACTCGGCCCTGCTCACCGAGGCGTAGCGGCCCGCCGACCTCCGCCACCGCCTACGGATCGTCGCGCCAGCGCCGACCGGGTGGCCTGACCGACCAGGGTCAGCTGGCATCGCCCCGGCGGGGTGGGATGACCCCCGTGCGACGTGCGTCAGCCGCCTCCGCCGCAGCCAGATCCTCGGGCCGGTTCACGTTGAGGGTGGCCGGGCCGAGGTCGAGGGTAGGCGTCGAGACGGGGAGGAGCCGGCTGGCCGGCGAGCCTTCCCTCAGACCCAGTTCCGCAATCCGTTCGACCAGCGCCGGCACCCGGTAAGCAGCCAGGAGCGGGTTCGGGCCGCCGGCGTCGGCCGCTGCGACTGCTTCGCCGTCCGACCCAACCAGCGCGTCCAGCAGCCGGCGAAGGCCGTCAGTGGTCAGCAGCGGCAGGTCGGTGGCCAGCACCAGCACCACCTCGCACGCCGCAGCCGCCTCCACGCCGGCGAGCACGGCCGGCACCGGCCCACCGCCGGGGGTGTCCTCGGTCACGAACGTCACGCCCGGCACTTTGGTAGGGCGGGGCGGGCCCACCACCACCAGCTGGTCGCAGACCGGCCGTGCCGCCCCGAGGACCCGGTCGAGGAGGGTGATGCCACCCACTCGGAGGGTGGCCTTGTCGACGCTGCCCATGCGCCGACCGCCCCCTCCGGCGAGAACCACGCCGGCGGTGGGCAGGGGACCTACTAGGCGACGGTGGTGGTGGTGGCTGCCCGGTTGGCGCCGAGCGGTGCCACCTGCCGGGGTGCCGGCGTCTCGGTACAGCCGGCCTGGCGGCCGAGCTGGCGCCAGGCCTGGATGTCGCCGACGCCGTACTCCGTGCGGCTCAGGGTCTGCTCGAGCAGGGCCTCGTGCATGATGGCGTTCTTGCTCTGGACGTGCCCCAGACCGAACACGTGGCCGAGTTCGTGGAGGATGACCCGGCCCCAGGAGATCCCCTCGCCGAAGCCGTTGGGGATGGGCACCTCCCGAGCCGCATCGATCCGGGCGTCGGCGTTGAGGTTGAGCATGCCGGTGACGATGGCGCCGTCGACCACCTGGCCGTTGCCCATCCCGGCGATCACGATGTTGTCGCGGCCCTGGCTGCCCAGCCGGCCCCAGCTCACCACGATGGGTGCCCACCGCTCGCCGTAGCGCGCCGGGTCGTAGGCCTGGCGACCGAAGTTGAACCGGTCGGCGTCGGTGACCCCGTCGTCGACGAAGGTATAGCCGCCGGCCTCGGCGATCAGTCGGAACGCCTGGCGGACGTCGTCCAGGCCGCCTGGCGGCGCTTCGGCGGGGTTGATGACGAAGTGGACCGGCTCGCAGGGGTTGAAGCGGAGGGGCTTGCACCCGTCGGGGGTGGTGAAGAGGAAGGAGTAGTTGAATGGCAGGGCGCCACTGGTGCCCCGGTCGCGGTTGTCGTGGCCCCGGGCCGGGCAGGCCGGGTCGTCGCCCGTCGGCGCCGCACCCGAGGCGGCGGACGCCGGCGCCGAGGACTCGGAGCCGCTGTCGTCACTCCCGGCGAAGGCGATGGCTGCGCCGGCCAGGATCAGCAGGACCACCACGATGGCGATGATGACGGGGGTCCGCCCCACGCCCGTTCCCTCCTGGGTGAGCTTTCCGTCGACCCGGAGGGGCTCCTGGCCTTCGACCTCGGCCATCACCTGGAAAGAGCGCTCGGCCGTGCCCCGGCGCAGTCGGGCTCGCGGGCTCACCCGCAGGTTGGCCGACGCGGTGGAGCCGGGAGCGGCCTCCAGCGTCACCGGCTCGAAGTCGAAGTCGAGGTGGCCGTCAGGGTCGGTGGCGGTCAGCCGGGCCCGGACCGGTGCGTTGCCCCGGTTCGAGAGGGCGACAGTGTGGTGGGACGGCCCCGTGCCCTGCGCCGAGGTCGGGTTGAGGGTGGCCAGGACGTCGGAGATCGGCGCCACGTCGACGATGCCCTCGGCCACGCTTGATACCGACTTGTCCCTGACCGAGGTCACCGTGACAGTGAACGGCAAGTGGCCGGCTGGCGGCTTGGGGGACTTGGGTAGGCGGAAGAGGACCTTCACCGAGCCCTCACCGCCGGCGGGCACGGTGACGGTGGGCGGGGTCACCCAGCCCCATTTGGCCGCCTCACGGTCGATCGTGAAGGAGTACTCGTCCTCGCCCGTGCCGGTGTTGGTGACCCGAACCTCGCCGCCGGTCACTGCGAGCGCGGCGACCGCCAGCGGGCGCGGAACGATGACCGCGTCAACCCCCATGGGCCGACACTAGCTCTGCCCCGCCCCAGACGGGCCCCGACGGCGGCGGCGGTAGGATGCGGTTCGATGACGGTGCCCCAGGAGAACGAGGGTCGTCTCGACCGGATCGTGACGCTGCCCAACGCAATCTCGTTGGGCCGGCTGGCCTGCGTGCCTCTCTTCCTGTGGTTGCTGTTCGGCCGAGAGAACCGCCTGGGCGCCGCCCTCCTGCTGGCCGGGCTGGGCGCCACCGACTGGGTCGACGGCTACATCGCCCGCCACTTCGACCAGGTCTCCGACCTGGGCAAGGTCCTCGACCCCATCGCCGACAAGGTCCTGCTCGTCGTCGGCATGGTGGCCATCCTCATCGACGGCTCGGTGCCGCCGATCATCTTCTGGCCGGCGATCGCCCGCGAGGTGCTGGTGGCGGGGACCACGGTCCTCCTCGGGGCCATGGGCGCCCGCCGCATCGATGTGAGCTGGGCCGGCAAGTGCGGCACCCTCCTCATGATGGTGGCCTTCCCCCTGTTCCTGTGGGGCCACGGCGAGGGCCCGGCCTACGCCGTGGCCTGGGTGGTGGCGGTCGCCGGCCTGATGATGGCCTGGTACGCGGCGGCCACCTACGTCGGCCCCGCCCGTCAGGCGCTGCGCGACGGCAGGGCCGCCCGCCAGCAGAGGCTCGTATGAAGGCGGTGATCATGGCCGGAGGCGAGGGCACCCGCCTCCGGCCACTTACCTCCAACCAGCCCAAGCCGCTCATGCCCCTGGCCAACCGGCCGATGATGGAGCATGTCGTGCGCCTCCTGAAGGCCCATGGCTTCGAGGACATCGTCGTCACCCTGGCCTTCCTGCCCCAGACCATCCGCACCTACTTCGGCGACGGGGCGGAGTTCGGCGTCCGGATGGTCTACGCCACCGAGGAGACCCCGCTGGGCACGGCCGGCTCGGTGCGCAACGCACGTGACGAGCTCGACGAGCCCTTCCTGGTCATCTCCGGAGATGTCCTGACCGACATCGACCTGACCGAGTTGGTGGCCGTCCACGAGCGGAAAGGCTCCATGGCCACGCTGGCCCTCAAGTCCATGGAGAACCCCCTCGAGTTCGGGATCGTGATCGCCCGCGACGACGGTTCCATCGAGCGGTTCCTCGAGAAGCCCACGTGGGGCCAGGTCTTCTCCGACACCGTGAACACCGGTATCTACGTCTGCGACCCGTCGGTGTTCGACTACATCCCCGACGGCGAATCAGTCGACTTCTCCAGCGACGTCTTCCCCCGCCTGCTGGCCGACGGCAAGCCCATCTTCGGCCACGTAGCCGAAGGGTACTGGGAGGACGTGGGCACGCTTGAGGCCTACGGCAAGGCCCATCGTGACGTGCTCGACGGCAAGGTCGCGGTCGACGTGCCCGGCTTCCGGATCGCCGAGGGCATCTGGCTCGGCGAGGGCGCCGAGGTGGACCCCGACGCCCAGGTCTCCGGTCCCGCCATCATCGGCGACTACTGCCGCGTCGAGGCCGGCGCCCACCTCCAGGAGTACTCGGTCCTGGGCACCAACGTCATGGTCCGCTCCGACGCCTACATCGAGCGCTCGGTGGTCCACGACAACGCCTACATCAGCCAGGGCGTGCGCCTGCGAGGCTCGGTCATCGGCCGTTCCACCGACCTCCGGGCCTACGCCCGCTGCGAGGAGGGCGTGGTCCTGGGCGACAACTGCTTCGTTGGCGACCACGCAGTCATCAACCCCGGGGTCAAGATCTACCCGTTCAAGACGGTGGAGCCCGGGGCCATCATCAACTCCTCCATTGTGTGGGAGTCACGGGGCGCCCGCAGCCTGTTCACCCGTAATGGGGTGACCGGCCTGGCCAACGTGGACATCACCCCCGAGCTCGCCTGCCGGGTGGCCATGGCGTACGCCACCACCATGAAGAAGGGCTCCACGGTCACCACGTCGCGCGACTCGAGCCGAGCGGCCCGGGCCCTCAAGCGGGCGGTGATGGCCGGGCTGAACGCCGCCGGGGTCGACGTGACCGACCTGGAGATGTCGCCCGTGCCCGTCACCCGGTTCCAGGTGCGCAGGTCGCAGGGCCAGGGTGGGGTGACCGTGCGCCTGACGCGAGGTGACCCCCAGTCGGTGACCCTGCGCTTCCTCGCCGCGGACGGTACCGACGTCGACGAGGCGGCCCAGCGCAAGATCGAGCGCTATTTCTACCGAGAAGACTTCAGGCGTGCGTTCGCAGCCGACATCGGCGACATCAGCTACCCGGCCCGGGCCCTGGAGCACTACTCGGCGGCCATGCTGGCCAGCGTCGACGCCGGCCTCATCCCGGCCGCCGGCTTCCAGCTCGTGCTCGACTACGCCTACGGGTCGACATCGCTGGTCATGCCCAACGTTCTCTCCAAGCTCGGGGCCGACGTGCTCTCGGTGAACCCCTACGCTTTCACCGCCGGGGCGGCGGCGTTCGAGCCCAGGGTCCATGCCGCCCGGGTGGCCGAACTGGTCCGCTCCGCCGGCGCTCATCTTGGCGCGGTGATCGACCCTGACGGGGAACGGCTGACCCTCGTCGACGACGAGGGCCACGTCCTCTCCGACGAGCAGTCCCTCCTGGTGCTGGTCACCCTGGTCTCCACCCAGCAGAAGGGGGCCAAGATCGCCCTGCCCGTGTCGGCCAGCGCGGCGGCCGAGCGCATCGCGTCGGAGGCGGGGGCCGAGATCGTGTGGACCAAGGTCTCCTCCAGCCACATCATGGACATCGCCGAGTCCACCGAGGGGGTGGTGTTGGCGGCCAGCCAGGACGGGGGCTTCATCTTCCCCGAGTTCCTCCCCGCCTACGACGCCACCGGGGCCCTCGTGCACCTGCTGGAGCTGCTGGCCCGATCCGGCCTGCGGCTGTCGAAGGTGGTGGCCGGGCTGCCCCGGCTCCACATGGCCCATGAGAGCGTGGTTACGCCCTGGGAACAGAAGGGTCTGGTCATGCGCAAGGTGGTCGAGGCGGCCAAGGACCGGGAGCTGGTGCTGGTCGACGGGGTCAAGATCCTCCACGAGGAAGGCTGGGCCCTGATCCTGCCGGACCCCGACGAGCCGGTCACCCACGTGTGGGCCGAGGGCCCCTCAGACGTGGAGGCCCGCCACCTGGCGCAGGAGTACGCCCGCCGGATCCGTCAGTTGCTGCGGTAGGACACCTCCCTGCTCCGCCGGGGTCGTTCCGGGCGCTAGCGTCTGGCGCCATGAACGTGCCCGAGGATCGGCGGTACACCAAGGACCACGAATGGGCCCTCCTCGACGGCGGCCAGGTCCGGATCGGCATCACCGAATACGCCCAGGACGCCCTCGGCGACGTGGTGTTCGTCCAGCTGCCCGTCGTGGGCACGGTGGTCGAGGCGGGCGGGCCGTGCAGTGAGGTCGAGTCCACCAAGTCCGTGTCCGATGTGTACTCGCCGGTGGCCGGCACGGTGGTGGAGGTCAACGCCGAGCTGGCCGAGGCCCCGCAGCGCCTCAACGAGGATCCCTACGGCGCCGGATGGATCTGCCTGATCCAGCCCGCCGGCCCGGCCGACCTCGAAGGCCTGCTCGACCCGCCGGCCTATGCCACGCTCATCAGCGTCTGATGCACGCGAACGCGGCCGGGATATTCACATGAGCGACCTGTTCTGCACCAGCTGCGGGCACCGCAACGCGCTGTCCGCCAAGTTCTGCTCGTCGTGCGGCGCGGCGCTGGAATCCTCCGACTCCGGCGAGGAGACCACCATCACCTTCGCCCCGGTCGACGCCACCGGAGAGGTCCTCGACGACGATCTGGCCCTCGCCCTCGACGAGCTCCCCGAGTCGAGCGCCATGGTCGTGGTCAAGCGGGGGCCCAATGCCGGCTCGAAGTTCGTCCTCGAGGGCGACGTCACCAGGGCCGGCCGCCATCCCGACTCCGACATCTTCCTCGACGACATCACCGTTTCCCGGCGCCACGCCGAGATACTCCGGTCCGGCGAGGGCTATGCCGTGCGCGACGCCGGCTCGCTGAACGGTACGTACCTGAACCGGGAGCGGATCGAGGATTCGCCGCTGGGTAACGGCGACGAGCTGCAGATCGGCAAGTTCCGGCTGGTCTTCTTCGTCGGTGGGCCGGGCGACGAATGAGCGGCCGAGGGTGAGCGATTCAGTGGAAGACCGGGCGTACCTGTCGATAGGGGAGGTGCTGGCCCTCTTGAAGGAGGAGTTCCCCGACGTCACCATCTCCAAGATCCGCTTCCTCGAGAGCCAGGGGCTCCTCGACCCGGAGCGCACGCCTTCGGGCTACCGCAAGTTCTACGCCACCGACGTCGAGCGCTTGCAGTGGATCCTGCGCCAGCAGCGGGAGCACTTCCTGCCCCTGAAGGTCATCAAGGGCCGCCTGCGGGGCGGCACCGAGCCGACCGAGGAGCCGGTGGCGGTCGCCGAGCCCGTCGACGTCGAGGCTCCCGTCGTTGCGGAGACGGAGCCGGCGGAGCCGGCCGGGCCAGAGGACCGGAAGGCGCCGGCCCAGCCGGTGGACGGGCCGGCGGCCCCGCCGATCCCTGCCCCTCGGCCGGCTGGCGCACCCTCGGTGCCCGATGCGGCTCCGCTCATGCTGTCCTCCACCGGCGTGAGCATGAACCTGGTCGAGCTGGCTGCGGCCAGCGGCCTGGAGGACGACGATCTACGCGAGCTGGAGCGTTACGGCCTGCTCGCCGGCCGCCGGGCTGCGTCGAGCGTGTATTACGACGAAGAGGCCCTGATGGTCGCCCAGCTGGCCGCCGGGTTCATGAAGTACGGCGTGGAGGCCCGGCACCTGCGCATGTACAAGACCGCAGGGGAGCGGGAGGCGGGCTTCCTGGAGCAGGTGGTGCTGCCCATGCTCAAGCAGCGCAATCCCCAGGCCCGCCGCCAGGCCGCCGAAGCCCTCTCCGACCTCACCCGGCTCGGTCAGGGGCTCAGGGCCGCCATGCTGCGCCAAGCCCTGCGGAAGTACATCGAGGGGCAGTGAGCTGGCGAGCGGGGCGGTAGCGGCTCCGCGCGTCCTTTTCCCGGCCGAGGAACTGGAGGCGGCAGCGGCACGGGTGGCTACGGAGATCTCCCGGGCCCACTCCGACGGCGTGGTGCTGGTGGCGGTGCTCAAGGGCAGCGTCCCCTTCCTGGCCGACCTGATGCGGACCATGACCGTCGTCCCGGAGGTCGACTTCATGGCCATTTCCGCCTATGCCCCCGACACCGGCCGGGTGCGCATCGTCAAGGATCTCGACCTCGACATCACCGGGCGCGACGTCGTGGTGGTGGAGGACATCGTCGACACCGGGCTGACCCTCCACTACCTGCTCGCCGAGCTGGGCCGCCGACAGCCCCGGTCCCTGGAGGCGTGCACCCTCCTCGACCGGACCTCCCGCCGCATCATCCCCACTCCCGTGCACTACCGCGGCTTTGAGATCGGCGACGAGTTCGTGCTCGGGTACGGGCTGGACTTCACCCAGCGCTACAGGAACCTCGACCGGGTGGTAGTGGCCGACCTGGCCGTCCTCCGCGCCGACCCGGACGCGTATGTCGCCTCGCTCTGGGCGCCGAGGTAACGTCGGGCGTGGTCGAGATGCACCTGGTCGGAGTGCGGGTGGAGATGCCCACCAACAGCCCGATCGTCCTCCTGCGTGAGTCCGAGGGCCAGCACCGCGTGCTGCCCATCTTCATCGGGCCGGTCGAGGCCACCGCCATCGCCTTCGCCCAGAACGGCGTGGTCACCGCCCGCCCCCTGACCCACGACCTCCTCCGTGATCTGCTGGTGGCCCTGGGGGTCGGTGTGGAGCGCATCGTGATCACCGAGCTGCGCGACCGCACCTTCTTCGCCGAGATCGAGATGACGACCAACGGGTCCACCCACAAGGTCTCCAGCCGTCCTTCCGATGCCATCGCCCTGGCCGCCCGGCTGGGCACGCCGATCTTCGCCGATGAGTCGGTCCTCGAAGAGGCGGCGGTCACCATGAGCGACGACGACGACGAGGAGGACGACGACGAGGTCGAGCGCTTCCGCGAGTTCCTCGATGGCGTCAACCCCGAAGATTTTGCTTCCTAGATCGGGGGTGTTGCGTCGGTCGTTGATATCCGGTGGATAACATCCTACGATTCCTCACAAGGGCGTAACTACACCTTGGGGGATGGGATGGATGATCTGGTTGGGTATCGGGGGCCGCAGGTCTGCAAGATCGTGGGGATCACCTATCGGCAGCTGGATTACTGGGCTCGTACCGATCTGATCCGGCCCTCGGTGGCCGACGCCCGTGGCTCGGGGACCCAGCGGCGGTACTCCTACCGGGATCTGGTGGAGCTCAAGGTGATCAAAGGCCTTCTCGACGCGGGAGTCTCGCTCCAGTCGGCCCGCAAGGCCATTGAGTACCTCCGCGACCACATGGGAGAAGACATCGCCACCGCCAGCCTGGTCATCAACGGCGCCGGGTCGGTGCTGGTGCGCACCGACGGAGAGTTGGTTGACCTGGTGCGCCGAGGCCAGGGTGTGCTGTCGATCGTGGCCCTGGGTGGGGTGAAGGACGAGCTCGACGCGGCCATCACCGACCTGCCCCAGGTGGCCAGCCCCGCCGCCTCGGGCCCCTCGCACCGCACGGTGGCCGGCGCCGTCGGCGGAGGGGGCTAGTCGCTCTGAGTGAGCAGCGAGAGCTCGGTCCGGTTGCCGGCGATCCGCCGCTACCGCACACCGGGGTTCGCTTCGCGCATAATTCCGAGCTGCAGTTCGCCAAGCTGCTCGACTTCTACAGGATCGTCTGGGATTACGAGCCCCGCACCTTTGTGCTGGAGTGGAACGGCGAGGGGGGTTCGGCGCAGGCGTTCACCCCCGATTTCTACCTGCCCGCCTACGACCTGTTCATCGAGATCACCACCATGAACCAGAAGCTGGTCACCAAGAAGAACCGCAAGGCGCGGCGGTTGAAGGAGGTGTACCCGGAGGTCAACATCCGGGTGCTGTACCAGCGCGACTACCTGAACCTACTGGTGAAGTACGGGCTGGAGCCCCCGTCGCAAAGCGTTCCGGTCGACGGCAGCGTGGAGCCTCTGCCCCTGAGGTTCGCGGTGGCCGCCGCCGACGAGCCGCCGGCCCACGGCCGGCGCAAGCCCGCCTGACCCCCGACCTCCTCCTCGCCCTGGAGTTGGCCGACCTGGCCGACGTCCTGACCCTGGCTCGCTTCCGCGACCGCGACCTGGTGGTGTCGACCAAGCCCGACCTCACCCCGGTCACCGAGGCCGATCGCTCCGTGGAGCAGGCGCTGCGGGGCCGCATCGCCACGGAGCGGCCCGATCACGGCGTCGTGGGGGAGGAGTTCGGCGCCGACCAGGCCCGAGCTCCATGGCGGTGGGTGCTCGATCCCATCGACGGCACCAAGAACTACGTGCGGGGCGTTCCCGTCTGGGCCACCTGCATCGGTCTGCAGCACCACGAGGTCGGGGTGGTGGGCGTCGTGTCAGCGCCGGCGCTGGGCCGGCGTTGGTGGGCGGCGCAGGGTCATGGCGCCTTCGCCGGCCCGGCCGGGCCGGGCCCAGCCGGACCGGGGCAGCCCATCCGGGTCTCGGCGGTGACCGACCTGGCCGACGCCCAGCTCAGCTACGACAGTGTCATGAGCTTCGAGGCCTACGGGCTGGGGGAGAGGTTCCTCGACCTGGCCCGCCGCTGCTGGCGGACCCGCGGCCTGGGTGACTTCTGGTCGCACGTGCTGGTGGCCGAGGGCGCGGTCGACGTCGCCGCCGAGCCCGAGGTGTCGATCTGGGACGTCGCCGCCGTCCAGGTCATCGTGGAGGAAGCCGGAGGTCGCTTCACCGATCTCGGGGGGGCGAGCCGTCCCGACGGCGGCAGCGCGGTGTCGACCAACGGAGCGCTCCACGACCAGGTCCTGGCCGTGCTGGCTGGGTCGTGATGAAGCGCGGCGCCTGGGCTCGGCGCTGTGACGCGATTACCGGGGCCGGTATCTGTCGGGTAGCAGCCGGGCGGCGACGTGGTCGCGCATGGCCTGCCACTGCTCGGTGGTAGCGGAGGCAGGATGTGCATCCACGTCGACAGGAACATCCCCTTGAGTTGGATCATCCCGTCGGGGCGGGCGGCGAGGATGACGTGGAGATGGGCGCCGCCGTCCCCCCACTTGTAGACGTGCACCCGGCCCACGCCGGCGATCGACCCCAGGGCCCGCTGACCCCGGACGAGCAGCACGCCCAGTTCGGCGCCCAGCTCGTCCGTCAACTCGTGGAAGTCCAGGTGGGCACGGGTGTGCAGGGTCAGCGCCGGGATCGACATCGGCGTGGACGCCAGCGGAGGCCGTCGGTGTCGAACGGGAAGATGGGCCAGCCGGCGGTCTTGGGGAGCGCAGGCCGGCCGTCGGGCCCGTAGGCCGCCCGGGCCCGCCGGGTGAAACACCCCACTCCCGGCCTGAGGGCGGGGGATCATCCGGTGGCCGGCCGACCGCCGATAGCCTCGGGTCCCATGTCCGAGCGCCGCTCGCCCCTCGACGGCGCCCATCGGGCGCTGGGCGCCAAGATGGTCCCCTTTTCGGGGTGGGAGATGCCGCTCTCCTATCCCACCGGCACCCTGGCCGAGCACCGGACCTGCCGGACCGGTGCGGTGGCCTTCGACGTCAGCCATCTCGGCACCGTCCGGTTGCAGGGAGCGACGGCCTACGACTCCATCCAGCACACCCTCACCAACGACCTGGGGAAGATCAGCCCCGGCCGGGCCCAGTACACCCACCTCCTCGACGACGACGGCTCGGTGCTCGACGACATCATCGTGTGGTGGGTGGCGCGCGATGAGTTCCACGTGATGCCCAACGCAGCCAATACCGAGCGGGTCCGGGCCGCCATCGGGGGCGACGACATCACCCCGGCGCGCGCCGTCATCGCCGTGCAAGGCCCCGAGTCCCGGCGCTGGCTGGCCGACGTGATCCCCGACGCCGCCGCGGTCGGACGATTCCACGTCGGCACCGTGGCCTGGCGGGGCATCACCTGCATCGTCGCCGGCACCGGGTACACAGGCGAGGACGGCGTGGAGATCGCCGTCGCCGCCGACGCCGCCCCCGAGCTCTGGGAGGCGTTGCTCGACGCCGGCATCCTGCCCGCCGGCCTCGGTGCCCGCGACACCTTGCGCCTCGAGGCCGGCCTGCCCCTGCACGGCCACGAACTGGGCCCTGGCATCACCCCCGCCCAGGCCGGCCTCGAATGGGTGGTGTCGTGGACCAAGGGCGACTTCCGGGGCCGCGACGCCCTCGAGGCCGAGCGCAAGCGGGGGGTCGAGCGCATCCTGCGGGGATTGGAGGTTGAGGGTCGCCAGCCGCCGCGGGCCGGCTACAAGGTCATGCTCGACGGGGCGGCCATCGGCGACATCACCAGCGGTAACTTCTCGCCCACCCTCGGTCGGGGTATCGCCCTGGCCTTCCTGCCGCCGCCGCTGAAGGCGGGGGCCTCGGTGTCGGTCGACGCCCGGAACCAGCGCCTTGCCGCCCGGGTGGTTTATCCGCCGTTCTTCACCCGCCGCCGGAGCTGAGGTCGGCGTGCACTTCGTCCCCCACACCGAGGCCGAGGTGGCCGAGATGCTGGCGGCCCTGGGCCTGGCCTCGGTCGAGCAGCTGTTCGATGTGGTGCCCGCCGCTCTCCGCCTGGCGGGCGGCCTCGACATGGCCGACGGGCTGGCCGAGGCCGACGTGGCCGGTCGCTTCGACGCCTATGCGGCGGCCAACCGCCCCGTCGGGGCCGACCTGGTCTGCTTCGCCGGGGCCGGCGCCTACGACCACGACATGCCCTCGGTGGTGAACCGGCTGGCGTACCGGTCGGAGTTCGTCACCGCTTACACGCCCTACCAGCCCGAAGTGGCCCAGGGCGTGCTCCAGGCGCTCTTCGAGTACCAGACCCTGGTCTGTCGGCTGTTCGGCACCGACGTGGCCAATGCCTCCCTGTACGACGGCGCGTCGGCCTGCGTCGAGGCGGTCAACCTGGCCGTGGCCGCCACCGGCCGCCCCGAGGTGTGGATCTCCCGGGGCGTGCACCCCCATTGGCGCCAGGTGATGACCACCATGGCCGTCGGCACCGGCCACCACCTCACGGACATCGCCCTCGACGACGGGCTCACGTCATGGCCGGAAAGTGGCTTACCAGGAGCCATCCTTGTGCAGAGCCCCAACTACCTGGGCTGCCTGGAAGACGTGGGTGCGGCCGGCGAGCTGGCCCGCCGGCTGGGCGCCTTGCTGATTGTCGCCGCCGACCCGGTCTCCGCCGGCCTGCTCATCTCCCCGGGCTCGCTCGGGGCCGATGTGGTGGTAGGGGAGGGGCAGCCCTTCGGCGCACCGCTGTCGCTGGGAGGGCCCTATCTCGGCCTGTTCGCGTGCCGGCGTGAGCACGTCCGACGGCTGCCCGGGCGGCTGGTGGGGGAGACGGTCGACACCGGGGGTCGCCGGGCCTACGTCACCACCCTGCGCACCCGGGAACAGGACATCCGCCGCGAGAAGGCCTCGTCGAACGTCTGCACCAACCAGACCCTGATGGCCGTGGCCTTCCTGGTCCACCTGGCGTGGCTGGGCACGTCCGGGCTCCGGGAGCTGGCCCTGCGTTGCGCCCGGGGCACCCGGTACACCCGCGAGGCGCTGCTGGTCATCGACGGCGTCGAGCCGCTCGCCGGGGCGCCGACGCTCCGGGAGTTCGCCGTACGCACACCGCTGGCGGCGGACATCCTGGTCGACCGCATGGCCGACGAGGGCTTTCTGGCCGGTGTGGCCCTGGGCGAGGAGTACGGCGGAGGCCTGCTGGTGGCCGTCACCGAGAAGCGCACCAAAGCCGAGATCGACGCCTACGTGGTCGCGTTCGAGAAGGTGGTCCGGTGACCGGAGGGGCGCCCGGCGGGCGGGCCACCAGTGCCCCGCTCATGGGTCGCGACGCTGAGCCGACGCTGTTCGAGCTGTCCTCGCCGGGGCGGGTGGCGGCGAACTTCCGGGCCACCGGGCTGCCCGAATGGACAGCCGAGGATCTGGTGCCCGCCGCCCACCTGCGCAACGAACCCACGCCGGTGGCCGAGGTGTCCGAGCGCGACCTGGTGGCCCACATGACCCGGCTCAGCCATCGCCAGTTCTCCGTCGACCTGGGGGCCTACCCCCTGGGCTCGTGCACCATGAAGTACAACCCCAAGCTCTGCGACGACGCGGTGGCCCGGGCCGGGCTGGCCGACGTCCACCCTGCCGCCCCGCCCCGCCTCACTCAGGGCTGGATGGCGCTGTTCGCCGACCTGGAGGAGGCCCTGTGCCGGATCACCGGCATGGCCGCCGCCACCCTGCAGCCGCCGGCCGGGGCGGCGGGGGAGTTGACCGGGCTGCTGCTCATGCGGGCGTTCCACGGCGCCGCCGGCGAGGACGGTCGTCGGCGCCGGGTGCTCATCCCAGACTCGGCTCACGGGACCAACCCGGCCTCGGTCACCCTGGGGGGCTATGCGGTGACCCAGGTGCCGTCCGACGACCGGGGTTGCGTCGACCTCGACGCCCTGGTCGCCCGACTCGACGACGACGTGGCCGGGATCATGCTCACCAATCCGAACACTCTGGGGCTGTTCGAGGAGGACATCGTGGCCATCGCCGGCGCGGTGCACGAGGTCGGCGGGCTGTTGTACTACGACGGGGCCAACCTCAACGCCATCCTGGGCGTCACCCGCCCGGGCGACATGGGCTTCGACATCGTGCACATGAACCTGCACAAGACCTTCGCCGTGCCCCATGGCGGCGGCGGTCCGGGCGCCGGCCCGGTGGCGGTGACAGAACGCCTCAGCCCCTTCTTGCCTGGGCCTCGGCCGGTGCGCACCGACCGGGGCCCGAGCGGCCCTTCGAGCGGGCTGCAGGGCGCCTACGAGTGGGTCGAGCCCGAGCGCTCGATCGGCCGCATCCACTCCTGGCACGGCAACGCCCTGGCCCTGGCCCGTGCCTGGTCCTACATCCTGGCCAATGGGGGCGACGGGCTCCGGAAGGTCTCCGATGCTGCGGTGCTCAACGCCAACTGGCTCCGCCACCGTCTCCGGGGCGCCTACGACATCCCCTTCGACAGGCCCTGCATGCACGAGTTCGTGGCCTCGGCCACCAACCTCAAGCGCGACCGGGGCGTGCGGGCGCTCGACGTGGCCAAGCGCCTGCTCGAAGAGGGCTTCCACGCCCCGACCACTTATTTCCCCCTGGTCGTGGAGGAGGCGCTGATGATCGAGCCCACGGAGACGGAGAGCCCACAGACGCTGGCCGCCATGGCCGACGCCCTGCTCCGCATCGCCGGGGACACCGCGGAGGACGCCCGCAACGCGCCCCGTACCTCCCCGGTCGGTCGGGTCGACGAGGCCCGGGCCGCCCGCCAGCTGATCCCGACATGGGATGCCCGGCCGGCCGAAGGCGGGTCACCGCCCATTGGGCCTCAGGGGCTGTCAGAACAGCGGTTTTGAACACATAGTCATTTGCTCACCTAGCCAAAGAACACTTCTTTACAGGTCCGGGCGCGAGGTGTAGTCCTACATCAGCCCGGGGCTCCCTTCCCAGGTGACGCCGACGTCGCTTTCGTCGCTTCCTTCCACGCGCTCCGAGAACAGGGGGATTGCACCGTGCCCGCAACCAAGGCCGCACCCACACCCGCTCCTCCGGCCGCTCCTCCGGCCGAAACCGTCATCCACATTCTGTGGATCAACGCCGGCCTCAGTTGCGACGGGGACTCTGTCGCTCTGACTGCGGCGACGCAGCCCAGCATCGAGGAGATCGCCCTTCAGGCGCTGCCCGGCCTGCCCAAGATCCAGGTTCATTGGCCGCTGATCGACTTCGAGTGCGGACCGGTGGGCGGGGCCGACGACTTCATCGAGTGGTTCTTCAAGGCCGAACGGGGCGAGCTTGAACCGTTCGTCCTGGTCGTCGAGGGATCCATCCCCAATGAGGCCATCAAGAGCGAGGGCTACTGGTGCGGCTTCGGGAACAACCCCGCCACCAACCAGCCCATGACCACGAGCGAGTGGCTCGACCGCCTCACCCCCAAAGCCACCGCGGTGGTGGCGGTGGGCACCTGCGCCACATACGGCGGCATTCACGCCATGGCCGGCAACCCCACCGGCGCCATGGGCGTGCCCGACTACCTGGGCTGGGGGTGGAAGTCGAAGGCCGGCATCCCGATCGTCTGCATCCCAGGCTGCCCCGCCCACCCCGACAACATGTCAGAGACCCTGCTGTACCTGCTGTACATGGCCACCGGCCAGGCGCCGATGATCCCCTTGGACGACGCGCTGCGGCCGACCTGGCTGTTCGGCCAGACGGTGCACGAGGGCTGTGACCGGGCCGGCTACTACGAGCAGGGAGACTTCGCCACCGAGTACGGCTCGCCGAAATGCATCGTGAAGCTGGGGTGCTGGGGACCAGTGGTCAAGTGCAACGTCCCGAAGCGGGGCTGGATGAACGGCGTCGGCGGCTGTCCCAACGTCGGCGGTATCTGCATCGGATGCACCATGCCCGGCTTCCCCGACAAGTTCATGCCCTTCATGGACGAGCCCCCCGGGGGCAAGGTATCCACGGCGGCCAGCGGGGCGTACGGCGTCGTCATCCGCGGCCTGCGGTCGATCACCGCCAAGACGGTCGACCAGGAACCGAAGTGGCGCACCAAGGGCGAAAAGCTGTTGACCGGCTATCGCAGCGAGTGGCGCTAGGCCCGACCGCCCCTCTGATTCCAGCCACCCTCCAACACCACTCCTACATCACTTCCAAGAAGGGGGACTTGCCATATGGCGACCACGATCCCGAAGCGGACTGGTTCCACCAAGGACAGCAGAGACAGCGAACTGGTGGAGATGGCGTGGGATCCGATCACCCGCATCGTCGGAAGCCTCGGGATCTACACCAAGATCGACTTCGGCACCGGCCGGGTCGTCGACTGCCACTCGACCTCGTCGATCTTCCGCGGCTACAGCATCTTCATGAAGGGCAAGGACCCGCGCGACGCCCACTTCATCACCAGCCGCATCTGTGGGATATGCGGCGACAACCACGCCACCTGCTCGGTGTACTGCCAAAACATGGCCTACGGCGTCCGCCCACCGCATCTCGGTGAATGGATCGTCAACCTGGGCGAGGCGGCCGAGTACATGTTCGACCACAACATCTTCCAGGAGAATCTGGTCGGCGTCGACTACTGCGAGAAGATGGTGGCCGAGACCAACCCCGGCGTGCTCGAGCTGGCCAATGCCACCGAGGCTCCGAACGCCGGCGCCCACGGCTACAAGACCATCGGCGACATCATGCGTTCGCTCAACCCGTTCTCGGGCGAGTTCTACCGCGAGGCCCTCATGGTCAGCCGGTACACCCGCGAGATGTTCTGCCTGATGGAGGGCCGCCACGTCCACCCCTCCACCCTGTACCCGGGCGGCGTCGGCACCACGGCCACCATTCAGCTCTTCACCGATTACCTCACCCGCCTCATGCGCTACGTCGAGTTCATGAAGCGGGTGGTTCCCCTGCACGACGACCTGTTCGACTTCATCTACGAGGCCATGCCCGGCTACGAGGAGGTCGGCCGGCGCCGGGTGCTGCTCGCCTGCTGGGGCGCCTTCAACGACCCTGACGTCTGCAACTTCGAGTACAAGGACATGACCAAGTGGGGGCGCGGCATGTACGTGACGCCCGGCGTGGTCGTCGACGGCAAGCTCGTCACCAACGACCTGGTCGACATCAACCTGGGCATTCGCATCCTGCTGGGCAGTTCCTTCTACGACGACTGGGCCGACCAGCCGATGTTCGTGGACCGCGACCCCCTCGGCAACCCGGTCGACCGCCGCCACCCGTGGAACCAGCACACCGCCCCCCAGCCCCAGAAGCGCGACTTCGACGGCAAGTACAGCTGGGTCATGTCGCCTCGCTGGTTCGACGGGAAGGACCACTTGGCGCTCGACACCGGCGGCGGCCCCATCGCCCGCCTTTGGTCGACCGCCCTGTCCGGCCTGGTCGACATCGGCTATGTGAAGGCCACCGGCCACAGCGTGCAGATCAACCTCCCCAAGACGGCCCTCAAGCCCGAGGTCAGCTTCGAGTGGAAGATCCCGAAGTGGTCCAACGCCATCGAGCGCAACCGGGCTCGGACCTACTTCCAGGCCTACGCGGCCGCCGCCGCGCTCCACTTCGCCGAGAAGTCGCTGGCCGAAATTCGCGCTGGCCACACCAAGACCTGGGAAACCTTCGAAGTGCCCGACGAGGGAGTCGGCGTCGGGTTCACTGAAGCCGTGCGGGGGGTGCTGTCGCACCACATGGTGATCAAGGGCGGCAAGATCGCCAACTACCACCCGTACCCCCCCACGCCATGGAACGCCAACCCCCGCGACGTGTACGGCACGCCGGGCCCGTACGAGGACGCGGTCATGAACACGCCGATCTTCGAGGAGAACACCAGGGACAAGTTCAAAGGCATCGACATCATGCGGGCCGTCCGCAGCTTCGACCCCTGCCTGCCCTGTGGCGTCCACATGTACCTCGGCAAAGGAAAGGTGCTGCGCAAGCTGCACTCGCCCACCATGGTCAACTCCGTCGACGGGTGAGCCAACTCACCCTGCAAGAAGTCGGTGAGCGGCTGGAGCGCCTCCTGGAGGAGCTCCGGTCGCTCGAACCGACGGCCCGGCAACGGGCCGAGGAGGCCGTCCGTCTGGTCACCGAGCTCTATGGCGCCGGCCTCTCCACCATCCTCGAGATCATCGTCGAGGCGGAGGATGCCCCCCTCCTCGACCGCGTGGTGTCCGACCAGTTGGTGGGCAACCTGCTGGTGATCCACGGCCTCCATCCTTTCGACCTACCGACGCGGATCGGCGCCGCGCTCAGCAAGGTCCGGCCCTACCTGGCCTCCCACGGCGGCGATGTGGAGGTGCTCGACGTGGACGCCGAGGCCGGGAGGATCGTCATCCGACTGTTGGGGAGCTGCGACGGATGCCCCTCGTCATCGGTGACCCTGAAGCTGGCGGTGGAGGACGCTATTCACGCCGCCGCCCCCGAGATCGCCCACATTGTCGTCGACGGCTGGGTCGAGCCCGAACCGCCGCCGCCGCCCGTCGTGCCGCCCACACCGGTGCGGCTGTCGGCCAAGCCCACGGTGGGGGTCAGATGAGCGTTCAGCCCTCCGGCGCCTACGACCTGCTGCAGCGCATCCGCCAACCGCCGGCGCTGCCGCGCCCCGGCGAACGCTGCGACATGTGCACCACGGACCTGGCCGACGAGCACGCCCACGTCGTCGACCTCGACAGCCGTCACCTCATGTGCGCGTGCCGCCCGTGCTACCTGCTGTTCTCCCAGGGCGGCGCGGGAGGGGCCCGGTTCCGCGCTGTCCCCGACCGCTACCTGGCCCTGCCCGGGTTCGCCCTGTCACCCGGACAGTGGGAGGAGCTGCAGATTCCCGTCAGCATGGCCTTCTTCTTCGTGAACTCCGTCGAGGAGAGGGTGGTCGCGTTCTACCCCAGCCCGGCGGGAGCCACCGAGTCGCTGTTGCCGCTCGACGCCTGGGACCGCCTCGCCGGCGCCAACCCGGAGTTGGCCGACATCGATCCCGACGTCGAGGCCCTCCTCGTGCGGGCGCCGGCCGAGGGCTACCTCGTGCCCATCGACGCCTGCTACGAGCTGGTCGGCCAGATGCGCCGGCTGTGGCAGGGGTTCGACGGCGGCCAGGAGGCCCGCGCCGAGATGAACGCCTTCTTCACCCGGGTGAAGGCCCGCGCCAAGTGAGCGATCTGGACTTCGAAGTTCTCGGCGTGGCGCCGGATCCGTATGCCGCCGCGCCCACCCTGTTGTTCACCCTGGGTGTCTCCGAGACCACCGGCGCCATCGTCCACTCCGTCTCACTGCGTTGCCAGATCCGCATCGAGCCTCAAAGGCGGCGCTACTCCCCGGTGGAGGCGGAGCGGCTGCTGGCCCTCTTCGGCGAGACGCCCCGGTGGGGCGACACCCTGAAGCCGTTCCTGTGGACCAATGCCTCCACCATGGTGGCCGGCTTCTCGGGCTCCACCACGGTGGAGCTGCCGGTGCCGTGCACGTACGACTTCGAGGTGGCGGCGGCCAAGTACCTGCACGCCCTCGGCGATGGCGACGTGGCGCTGGTGCTCTTCTTCAACGGCACGGTCTTTTCCGCCTCGGGCGTCGAGCCGGTGCCGTGGCACAAGGAGACCACCGCCAAGTTGCCTGCCGTGGTGTGGCGGCAGCTCATGGACCTCTACTTCCCCAACAGCGGGTGGGTCCGGCTGCGCCGGGACACCCTCGACGACCTGGAGCGGTTCAAGACCGTGCGGGCGCTGCCGACCTGGGAGCACGCCATCGAGGCCCTGCTGAAGGAGGTGGATCAGTGACCAGCCTCGCCGGCTCGACCCTGGCCGGCTTCGACCGGGCCCGCAAGGTGGCCGACGCCGTGCTGTACGAAGGCTACGTCCTCTATCCCTACCGGGCGTCAGCCGCCAAGAACCAGATCCGCTGGCAGTTCGGGGTGGTGGCCCCTCGCCCGCATTGTGAGGCTGAGGGCGGCGAGCGGTGGACCATGCGCACAGAGGTGCTGGTGGAAGGGGCCCGGCCGGTGGTCGACCTGAAGCTGCGGTTCTTACGCGTACAGTCGCGCACCATCCAGGACGCCACCGGGTCGCCGGTGGCGTCCCTCGAGGTAGACGGGCACCGGTGGACCTCCTGGGACGAGGCGGTCGAGGAAGAGCTCGACGTGGAGGCGCTCGGCCTGGGGGAGCGGGTGGTGCCCTTCGACTTCGAGTCCGTGCGCCTGGTCGAGGAGCTGGGAACGGCCGGCCGGGTGGTCCGTGAGCGCTGGCCCATCTCGGCCGAGGTGCGGGTGGCGGCCGAGCGCCTGCCCGGGCCCTACCCCCTCGTCAGGTTCCGGGTGGAGGTGGCCAACGTCACGCCGTGGACCGCACCGGCGGCGCCCCGCGACGAGGTGGTCCGCCGGTCGCTCGCCGCGGTGCACACGCTGCTGGCCGTGCATCACGGCAAGTTCCTCTCCCTCATCGATCCTCCGGAGTTCGCCACCGGCGCGGCGGCGGCGTGCGTCAACGAGGGCACCTGGCCGGTGCTGGTGGGCGACGAGGGGGAGCGGGGCGTGGTGCTGTCGTCGCCCATCACCCTCTACGACTACCCCGAGATCGCGCCCGAGAGCGGCGGCGACATGTTCGACTCCACCGAGATCGACGAGATCCTGGCTCTGCGGGTCCTGACCCTGACCGACGACGAGAAGCACGAGGCCCGCGGCACCGATGATCGGGCGGCGGCCATCATCGACCGGGTCGACGCCATGCCGCCGGAGATGTTCGACAAGTTGCACGGGGCGGTCCGGTACCTCCGCACCGTGTCGTCGCCGGCTGTCCCGCGGGCCGACGCTCCTCCCGACCCGGCCACCCCCGGCGAGCAACCATGGTGGGACCCGGGTGTCGACGCATCGGTGGACCCGTGGCAGGACACCGCCCTGGTGGGGACGGCCAGCGTCGGGCGGGGGGCAAGGGTTCGCCTGCAGCCCACCGGTCGGGCCGATGCCCACGACATGTTCCTCGTCGGGCGGACGGCCTCGGTGGAAGGCGTGTTCTTCGACGTCGACGGCGAGACGCAGTTGGCGGTGACCCTCGACGACGACCCCGGGGCCGACATGGCCCGGGCCCACGGGCGCTACCTCTACTTCAGACCCGACGAGCTCGAGGTGGTGGACCAGTGAGCACCCCACGGATCTTCGTCGTCGGCGTCGGCAACATCTTCCTGGGCGATGACGGGTTCGGCGTCGAGGTGGCCACCCGGATGCGTCGCCGCCCCGTCCCCGACGGCGTGCGGGTCGACGATTTCGGCATTCGGGGCGTCCACCTGGCCTATGCGCTGCTGGAGGGCTACGACCTCGTCATCCTGGTCGACACGATCAGCCTGGGGGAGAAGCCCGGCACCATCACGGTGATCGAGCCCGACGTCGACTCGGTGGGTGAGGTCCAGCCCGACGCCCACGATCTCGACCCGGTGGCGGTCATGGGCCTGCTCACCGATCTCGGGGGCAGCGTGGGCCGGATGCTGGTGGTCGGATGCGAGCCGTCCGATATCGACGAGCAGATGGGCCTCTCCGCGCCGGTGGCGGCCGCCGTCGAAGACGCCATCCGGGTGGTCGAGGAGCTGGTCAATGAGCACATGTGCACGTACGCCGGAAAGGAGCTCGGAGGGTGATTCGTCGTTTGGTCATGTCCATGGTGTTTGCCGCGGTGGCGGGGGTGGTCGTGAAGTCGCTGCCCGACCTCGCCCGCTATCTCAAGATGAGGGAGATGTGAGATGAGGACAGTCGGCATCGCCACCACCGTCGTGATCGCCCTGGCCATCCTGAGCTTTCTGGCCGTGATGGTGGTCTCCCTGCCTGACCTGGCGCGGTACCTCCGTCTCCGGAGGATGTAGTGCACGAGCTCGGTTTGTGCGAGGCCATCGTGGGGGCGATCGAGAAGCGGGCGGGCGACCGCCCCGTGGCCAGCGTGCGGGTGCGGGTCGGGCGCCTCCACCACGTCCATCCCGAAGCGTTCGAGCAGTCCTTCGAGATGGCGGCGGCGGGCACGGTGGCGAGCGATGCCCGAGCCGATCTGGTGCTGCTCCCGGTCCGGGCCCGATGCGGATCCTGCCAGGAAGACATCGAGGCCGATGAGATCCCCCTGGCGTGCCCGACCTGTGGCGGCATCGACATGGAGCTAACCGGCGGCGACGAGCTCACGCTCGAGTCGATCGAGTACCAGGGGCCGATACCGTCATGTGCCTAGGCATTCCCGGGCGCATTGTCGAGCTGCATGACAACCCTCACCTGGCCACCGTCGACGTCCTGGGTGAGAAGAGCACGATCAACATCGGCATGCTCGAAGAGCCCCTGATCCCGGGCGACTACGTCCTCATACACGTGGGCTTCGCCATGACCAAGATCGATGCCGCCGGGGCCCGCGAGGCCCTCGACGGCCTACACCTGTTGGGGAACGACGAAAGGGAGGAAAAGGAGTGGGTGTGATGGTCGGGTTCGCCCTCGGGTACGTGTTCGGCACCAGAGCGGGCGCTGAAGGCTTCGAGGATTTGGTCGACGCGCTCAAGACGATCACGTCGTCGGGTGAGCTCAAGGAGCTGGTGGGCGCCGGGGCGTCGGCGCTGGCCGACCTGCTCAAGCAGGGCACCGGGGCGCTCGGCGAGGGTGCCGAGTCCAAGCTTCGGCGCATCGCCTGAGCCCGTGACGCTCCTGTGGATCGCCGACCTCGTTCTGCTGGTCGTGGTCGCCCCGCTGGTCCTGTTGTTCGCCGGCCGCGTCGTGCGCCGGCTCCGGGCCATCGCCAAGCTGGCCAGCACCACGCTGGAGCACGGCCTGGCTCTCAGCGCCCACCTGGAAGCCGTTCCAAAGCTGGTGGAGACCAAGCGCCTCACCGGCACCGCCCGCCAGCTCGTGGGTCGCTACGGCTCCGCGCTCGTCGCCCTTCTCTAAAGGAGCACACATGGACGCTGCAGTCCTGGCCCTGTTGGTCATCGTGGGGGTAATCGTGGCGGCCATAGCGCTGCACCTGATCGTGATCGCCGTGTCGCTCCGCAGCATCACCGCCACCCTGATCAAGGTGAGGCGAGGGGCGGAGACGATCAAGGGCCAGACCGACCCGATCGGCGGTGTGGTGAGCGGCCTGGCCGGTGACGTAGCGGCCATCGACGACGACCTCGAGGGCTTGGTAGTGCTGGTGGGCGAGGCGCGGACAACGGCCGAGACTGCGCCCCTTCGGTAACAAGTGAACCTAAAATGGCGGGCCGGTCAAGGCGCCGCCATCGCTTCATGCCAGGCTCTCGGCCTCTTCCGCAGCGAGGGTAAGCCCGGCCGCCGCCTGGCCCAGAAGCCGGTTGATCTCATCCGCACCAGGCCCGATGACCGCACAATGTCCTTCCACTGCGGCCACTCCCTCGGCGATCTTTCCGAGGTTGCCCTGGATGTGAGCTAACAGCACGTCGATACGACGGAGGAAGTACAACAGCACGCCGGCGAATGCCGCCACCTCCACCACCGACAGGACCACCTGCACCGTCATGACCTGCTCCTCTCGGCCGCCAGGAAATCCACGTGGCGGCGCACTTCGGCATCGAGCTCGCCGGCCAGTTCGACGGTCTTGGGCAGCATCCATGTCGTCGCCGTCTGGGTGGCGACGCGGGCGGCCATGTCCCAGGCCCGTTGGACTCCGCTGTCGAGGTCGCGTACATACAGCTCCAACAGGAACAACAGAAGGATCACCGCGGAGATCACGACGGCGCCGAGACCAAGGGTGATCCACCAGAAGGTGACATGGTCAGGGGCCAACGCCAGGGTGTTCACCATCATGGTCAGTCTCCCGCCAGGGCGTGGCGGGCCTGGGCCGCTCGGGTGACCACGGAACGCAGGCCTTCATTGAGGGTACCGACAGCCGGCACAGTCACCGTGTTGGCCCGAATGTCGTCGAGCACCGCAGTGATGTCGTCTGCGACTCCGCTGAGCCGGCGTACCGATGCCAGGATGATGGCCACCATGGCCACGACCAGCACGATCACCACCGCGGCGATGACATATCCGACGTACCAGCCGGAGAGCGTGACCGTGTCACCCGTCAGTTGGGCAGAAGTTGATACCAACAGAACCGCCTTTCGCGCCTTCCTCGTATCTTAGGAGTTGTCGCGGCCATCAAGCAACGTATTCTCTTCATTGACCACCCGACGTTCGGCGAGGACCCTCATGACGACCACCATGCCGACATTTGCTCCACTGGTCGACCAGCTCGTGAACGTCCGGCGATGGAACGACGAACGGCGATGGGGCTTCCTCGACGTCGAGCTCGACGGCGTCGACCTCACGCCGGGCGGCCGGGGTGCCCCGCTCGTGGCCGACGTGCTCGCCGTCTTCCTCCCGGGAACGGAGGAGGTCAACGGCGTCCAGCGGACCTGTGCCGAGCTGTGGGATCTGGCTGCGGCCCGACAGCCCCGGGCCTGGTGCTGGGACGAGCGCCGAACCGGGCCGAAGCCGGTCCGCCTGCTCGATGGCGTCCATCGGCCGGGCGTCCGCCGGGTGACCCTCGACCTGGCCGCCCACTGGGAAAGACGGACCGGCGTGCGGCCCCTCGACGTTCGCAGCGGCGCTTCGGCGGCGGCGGAGATCCTGGCCGCTGCCGCCCACTTCCCTGGCTGGGTCCGGTCCATGGACGGGGAGCGGGTGCCGTTCGTGTGCCTGGCCGGCTACCAGGTGATCGTGCCCGACTACGAGGCCTGGCGCCACGTCGTCTGCCTCAGCTGGAGCCATCTGAACCGGCGCGTCAACCTCAGCGACACGTGGGCCGACTACTACCAGGACCGTTTCGCGTCGCCGGTTCGGATCCCGGCTACCCCACCTTTCGACTGATCAGGCGCTCGATCTGGGCCCGCTCCGCAGGTCGGAAGTGTCGCCGGCAACCGTAAGGCAGCCTGGGCACCGGCAGGTGCACCAGCTCAGCCGCCGCTTCGAGGACGACGTCGTATTCGTCGAGGCACGTGGACCACTCCACCGACCTGCTGGCCGCCGATCCGTCGTCGTCGCCGTACCCGGCCAGCGCGGTGCGCAGTCGCCCGAGCTCGGCGACGACCACCGCCACCCTCAGCGGCTCGCACGGGAAGCGCAGGAGGTCGGGCTCGATCCGGCGCGCCGCAGCCAGCGCCTGCGCCTTGTCGGCGAAGGCCTGGGCCTCGGCGGCGAAGCCGCTCGACTCGGCCATGGCCAGCAAGGCCCGGACCCGGACCAGGGCACGGTGGTCCTCGCCCAGCCGCTGGAGCTCGGCTCCTGCAGTGCCCGTCAGCTCGACGAACCGCTGGTCGGCGCGGTCGGGCCGCCGGCGGGCTCCTGGGGGTCGATGCCGGTCGAGTCCCGCGCCGTCGACTCACCGACCGGGCGCTGGGTCTCGCCCTGGGTGCCGGTGCGGTGGCGGCCGTCCTCACCGTCTTCGCCGGCGACGTCCTCGCCCCGGCGGGTGGTGCTGGTGCCGACCCCGAGGGGGGTGGTGGCCTCGGTGTCGGTGGCGGACTGCTCACCTGCGCCTGTCGATCCCTTGGCCACCTCGTCGGCGCCGACCGGGTTCTCGTCGGCCGGGCTGGCGGTGGCGCCGGGGCGACCGGTCTTGGTATCGGCCAGCTGGCGCTCGACGGTACCGGTCAGGTCCTCGCTGGGGTCGCCGTCACCCCGGCCGGAGGTACGACCTTCATAGGGAGGAACGTTCTCGGGGTCGGGTGCGGTGACGTCCTGCTGCGGCATGGAGGCTCCTTCGTCGTCAGTGGCGCCCCGATGTGTCGAAGCGTCCCGGCCGTCGTACCGCGACGGTCGGATTCCGTCAATAGGGGCATGCTCACCCTCGGCTTCTGTCCTAAAGCGGGTGGGGCTCTATGCCGAGAACAGCGAAGCCCGCTCACGCCGCCGGCCGGCGCCCCTCGGTACGGGGCGAGGACTACCTTGCACTTCATGCCTTTCGCCTCCGCCGTGCGGGCACGCCGCAGAGCTGCGTTCGCGGCCGCCGGCCTCCTGGTCATGGCTGGCTGCGGGGGCGGTGACGACTCGCCCACCCTCGCGTCCGACACCACCACGCCGACTGCCGCCGGCGGTACACCGGCCCCGACTGCGGCTCCGGGTGCCGTGGTGGCCGTCACTGTGCGGGGCGGCTCGGTGGTCGCCGGGACGTCGCGCCAGCGGGCCACGCTCAACCAGCCGGTCACCGTCCGGGTCACCAGCGACGTGGCCGACGAGGTGCACGTCCACGGCTACGAGAAGCGGGTCGACGTGGCCGCCGGGCGCACCTCCGAGGTCACGTTCCTCGCCAACATCTCGGGGGTGTTCGAGGTCGAATTCGAGAAGTCGGGGAAGCTCTTGTTCACCCTGGAGGTTCGCTGAGCTTCCGCACACGGTCGGCTGCCGCCACGGTGGTCGCCGCCGGGTCCGTCATCTGCGGGGCCACCCCTACCGACGCGCACGGGCTCGGTGCCCGCTCCGACCTGCCCCTGCCCATCTGGATGTTCGCCTAGGGGGCAGCTGCCGCCCTTCCGATCTCCTTCGCCGGCCTCGCCGTGTTCTGGCGTAGCGCCCGCCTCGAAGGTGGCATCGTCGGACGGGTGGTCCTCAGCCCGGGTCACTCAGCCGCGGCCTCTGGATCGCCGGACGGGCCGTCGGCCTGGGCTTGTTCGTACTGCTGGTCCTCGATATCGAGAGCGGCGAAGCGCTTCGTAATCGTTGCGCTGCTCTCGTCCGCCATTCGATGTCAGAACGTCAGCCCGCTGACACCTCTCGGACCAGGGTGAAGCCGTCGGCGCCCGCTCCCACCAGGTGGGTCAGGAACAGGCCGGTGGTGGCGGGAAGGTGCTCGTGGGCCCGGGCTACGACGTGCCAGGCCCGCTGGCTGGGGATGCCACGGCACCTCCATTCCTCCAGGGTTCCCTCGTCCAGCTCACGCGCCACGGCGTCGCGTGAAATGAGGGTGATGCCCAGCCCCACCTGCACCGATTCCCGGATGGCACCGTTGGACCCGAGGGTCAGGGTCCGGGGGTTGACGCCGAGCTCGTCGAGGAGCCCCTCTGCCGTTCCCCGCGTCCCCGACCCCTCCTCCCGCACCAGGACCACCGAATCGGCGAGCGTCGCCAGGTCGACCTTTCGTACCGACGGCTTGCCTGTCCCCGCCGCCACCAGGACGAGCACATTGGGCCGGGTGGCCAGGGTGACGAACCGACCGCCACCCGGCGGCCGGCCCCCGACGGCCAGGTCGGCCTGGTGGTGCTCGAGGGCGTCCCAGACCCGGTCCCGGTTGCCGACTTCGAGGGTGATGCCGGCTTCGGCGTGCCGGGCCCGAAAGGAGGCAAGGAACCGGGGAACGACGTGCTCGCCGGCTGTGGTGACGGCGGCGAGGCGGAGCTGGCCTCGCTCCGGGTCGAGGGCCTCGGCGGTGGCCGACTTGCCCGTTTCCAGGAGGGCGAGCACCTGGCGGGCGTAGCCGGCGAAGACCACGCCGGCCGGCGTGACGACCAGGCCCCGCCCGGCGCGCTCCACCAACGGGACGCCCAGCTCCTTCTCCATGGCGCCCACCGCGGCGGACACTGCGGGTGGGCTCACCATGAGCTTCCGCGCCGCTTCGATCACCGAGCCCGACGCCGCCACCTCGACGAAGGTCCGCAGCTGATTGAAGGTCATGAGTAACGTTATCCTGAACAGTCGAGGGGGAAACGGCAGGAAATACGTCATGGACAGGCTAACGTCCGTTTGCCAAGATGGCCTTCAGAGAACGAGGACTAGTATTCCGGGACAAGCGCCAGAACCCCGTCGTGGGGAGTCCGGACCCAGACCCAGATCAGGCTTCAGCCGAGGAGGACCGCGTGGCACAGGACAACGGCCAGAGTAACGGCAAGGGCTACCAGGCCGGCGTGAAGAACTACGCCGACAACTACTGGACCCCAGACTACGTGCCGTTGGACACCGACCTCCTGGCGTGCTTCAAGGTGGTTGCCCAGGAGGGCGTGCCGCGCGAGGAAGCGGCCGCCGCAGTGGCCGCCGAGTCATCC
>JBBQRO010000029.1:0-32128 GCA_038214685.1 Acidimicrobiales bacterium | reverse complement strand
ACTTCAGAATCTTGGTGACGCGACCGGCGCCCACGGTGCGGCCACCCTCACGGATGGCGAAGCGAAGGCCTTCGTCCATGGCGATGGGGTTGATGAGCTCGACGTTGAGGGTGATGTTGTCGCCGGGCATGACCATCTCGGTGCCCTCGGGGAGGGTGATCTGGCCGGTGACGTCGGTGGTGCGGAAGTAGAACTGGGGGCGGTAGTTCTGGAAGAACGGGCTGTGACGCCCGCCCTCCTCCTTCTTCAGGACATAGACGTTGGCCTCGAAGGTGGTGTGGGGGGTGATGGACTTGGGCTTGCACAGCACCTGGCCCCGGCTGACGTCTTCCTTCTTGGTCCCCCGCAGCAGCACGCCCACGTTGTCGCCGGCCTGGCCCTGGTCGAGGAGCTTTTTGAACATCTCCACCCCGGTGCAGACCGTGGTCTGGGTGTCCTTGATGCCCACGATCTCCACGGAGTCGCCGACCTTGACGATGCCCTGCTCGACCTTGCCGGTGACCACGGTGCCCCGGCCGGTGATGGTGAACACGTCCTCGATAGGCATGAGGAAGGGCTTGTCGATGTCGCGCTGGGGCTCGGGGATGAAGGTGTCGACGGCATTCATGAGCTCGAGGATCTTCGGGGCCCAGGCCTCGTCGCCCTCCAGGGACTTGAGGGCGGAGACCCTGATGACGGGGGTGTCGTCGCCGGGGAACTCGTACTCATTGAGCAGCTCGCGCACTTCGAGGTCGACCAGGTCGAGGAGCTCCTCGTCGTCGACGGCATCGGCCTTGTTGAGGGCCACGATGATGAAGGGCACGCCCACCTGGCGGGCCAGCAGTACGTGCTCACGGGTCTGGGGCATGGGGCCGTCGGCCGCGGAGACGACCAGGATGGCCCCGTCGATCTGGGCCGCGCCGGTGATCATGTTCTTGATGTAGTCGGCGTGGCCGGGCATGTCGACATGGGCGTAGTGGCGCTTCTCGGTCTCGTACTCCACATGGGCGATGGAGATGGTGATGCCCCGGGCCTTCTCCTCGGGCGCCTTGTCGATCTGGTCGAAGGCGGTGAAGGAGACGTTGGGGTTCTGGTCGTGGAGGACCTTGGTGATGGCCGCGGTCAACGTGGTCTTGCCGTGGTCGATGTGGCCCATCGTGCCCACGTTGAGGTGGGGCTTGTTCCGTTCGAACTTCTGCTTGGCCATCTTCTGCCCGTCCTGTCCTCTTGGTTGCGTTCGTGTGGATGCGGTAGCGGCGGGCGGACTCGAACCGCCGACCCCTCGATTATGAGCCGAGTGCTCTTACCAACTGAGCTACGCCGCCAGGTTTGCTGTGAGCGCTGCCTCTTGCACTGCCTCTTGAGAAACTGCCTCTTGAAGAACTGCGAGCCCCCTATCGGAATCGAACCGATGACACCAGCCTTACCATGGCTGTGCTCTGCCGACTGAGCTAAGGGGGCAGTCACACCGATGATAGTCAGCCGGCCCGGGGTCGCCGTCCGGTTGGCCCGGGCGACAGACGCCGAGGCCATCCGTTCCATCTACAACCTCGAGGTCACAGAGTCGACGGTGACCTTCGATCTCGTCCCTCGCACCCTCGCCGATCAGGAGGCGTGGCTGGTCGAGCACGAGGGTGTGCACCCGGCGGTGGTGGCCGTGCTGGGCGGCGAGGTGGTCGGCTTCGGCTCGCTCGCCCCTTATCGGAGCCGACCCGCCTACGCCACGACCGTGGAGGACTCCGTCTACGTGCGGCGGGACCGCCGGGGCACCGGCTGCGGCCGGGCCATCCTGAGCGAGCTGACCCAGCTCGGCACCGATCATGGCTTCCACGCCGTCATGGCCCGGATCGTGGGCGGGCACGAACCTTCCATCGGCCTGCACGCGGCATGCGGCTTCGAACTGGTCGGCATCGAGCGGGAAGTCGGTCGCAAGCTCGGCCGCTGGCTCGATGTCGTGCTCATGCAGCGCCTCCTCTGAGGGGCGCGGAACGGCGGTCCGGTGAGCGCGGCCCTTACCCTCTCGGCTCCGTCCGGTGGATGACCAGTCTGGCAAGGGCGCGGAGGTCACCTGAGGACCGCGACTCGGTCACCATGAAGGGCGGGGACGACGGGTCGCCCAGCCACACCTCGAGCTGCTCAACCTGGGCCATGCCCCGAAGCTGGAGCACCACACTGCCATCGTGGCCGACGTGGTCGGCGATGGCGGAGAGAACACTGCGTACGCTGTCGAGCCCGTCCGGACCACCATCGATGGCCCCCAAAGGATCCTCCGGATAGAGGTCTACCTGGCACGACGGCACGTAGGGCGGGTCGGCAATCACCACCCCAAAGCGCTCCGCTCCGTCCAGCACATCCTCGGCCAGGCCGCAGCGCTGCTCGACGAGCTGCCCACAACCGTTGGCGGCAGCGTTGACCGCCGCCCACCGGCACGCCGCCGGGTCGCGGTCGACCTGGACCACGCGAGCGCCGCTCAGCACCGCAGCCGCCAGGCCGATGTGGCCGGCGCCGCACCCCACCTCCAGCATGGAGCTCCCTGCGGTCAGCTCGGCAGCCCATTCCGACTGTGCAAGCGTCCAGGGACGCGGTCGCAGCACGCTTTCGTCGAACGCCACCTCGATGGGGCCGAACCGCATGGTCGCCGGGGTCACAACCTCGTTCAGGACGCCCGCCGCTGCTGCTGAACCGGAAGGAAGATGGCTGCGGTGGCCTCGAAGAAGCCGGCGTTGACCATCGACCGCCAGCGGGCGCCGCGCACGATACCGGCCGTCCACCTCGCGTCACCGGCGAACGGGGCCACCGCGTTGTCGACCCAGTCCTTCCCGTGACGGGGATCGACCGTGGCGTGCTCGGCATAGAAGTCGATGGCGTCCTCACCGGCTCCGATGCGCTCCAGCGCAGCAACCACCTTCCGACACCGCGGACCGGCCTGCAGCTCAAGCAGGCCCAGAGCGCCCAGCAGCTCGGGCTGGAGCCAGCGGTTGGTGGCCAGCAGCCCGGTGAGCACCGACCGCTCGAGCGCGGCGACCGGTTGGGCATGCCGGGGCGGGCACGACAAACCGAGCGCGGTGCTCAGCTTGCGGTGGAGCTCGGTGTGGACCCGCGCCAGGGAGCCGTTGCCCATCTCGTCCCAGTAGTTCTGGGCCAACTCAAGCTTGGGCGCGCCGTCGAGACCGATCTGACAGGCGGCAACCAGGTCGTCGAAGCCGCCGTCGGGGCCGCCCTCCAGCGACAGGAACTCGACGATCTCCCGAGGCTCGGCGTCGACAGCCAGCCAGTCGTACACCTCGGGCACCAGGCCACGGGCCCCAAGGGCCCGCATCGCCCCGGAAGCCGTCCTGGGCAGCGACCAGTGGGTTCGATCATCGCGCCGGACCAGCTCGGACAGCAGTTCCTCCTCCAGCCGCCATTTCAGGGCGGCGACGGCGGGATGGTGCTGGAACCGTTCTCGCCCGCTGAGCCCGCGGAGAGGAGCGTTGTGGAGATCGTGCACGATCGAGAGGGTGAGGAGCAGGTCACGCCAGTCGAGCGGCGCAACGTCACCGATCTGGACCAAGCCCCGGCCGCCGTCGTCGAGCGATGTGGACAGCTGCGTGAAGAGTGGATGAAGTACGGTCCAAGTTGACACGCGCCTGTGGCTACCCTTGGTTTCCGGCGCGCAAACGGATCGGTGGAGGCCCACGGTCGTCCCGGAGGAGCCCACCGCGGCCAGGTCACTCCTGGCCGGCACTCCGATCCTGGTGGGCCGGGAAGGATTCGAACCTCCGTAGGCTGTGCCGGCTGATTTACAGTCAGCTCCCTTTGGCCACTCGGGCACCGACCCAGGACTGCCGAACGACGATAGCGTCTGGACGTGCCCACCTTCGACGTCGTTTCCGAAGTCGACCTGCAAGAAGTCCGTAACGCCGTCGATCAGGCCCATCGTGAGGTGGTAAGCCGGTTCGACTTCAAGGACACCGGCTCCTCCATCGAGCTGGGCGACGGGGAGATCCAGCTGCATTCCGCCACCGAAGACCGGCTCCGGGCCCTCGTCCAGGTGCTGGAGGAAAAGCTGGTTCGGCGAAGCGTATCTCTCAAGGGACTCACCTATGAGAAGGTCGAGGAGGCATCGAAGGGCACGGCCCGCCAGAAAATCTTGTTGGCCGCCGGCATCGACGACGCCAAGGCCCGCCAGATCAACCGGTTCATCAAGGACCGGGGGGTCAAAGGGGTCTCCTCCCAGACCCAGGGCGACCAGATCCGGGTGTCGGGCAAGAAGCGCGACGACCTTCAGAACGTGATCGCCGCCCTCAAGGAGGAGGAGTTCGGCATACCCCTCCAGTTCAAAAACTTCCGCGACTGAGCGGGCTCAGCTCCCGCGGCCGAGCAGAGGGGCGAGTGCCTTCGGTGTGAGAGGCGCCAGGATGAGCACCGCCACGTCCCGGCCCTCCCTCAGCGCGTCGGCCTCGGCCTGGGCTGCGGTGCTCTGGCGGTCCCAGTCGATGCGGCCGGCCAGGCGGGCCACCTGCAGCTGGGCCAGACGGATGGTGCCACCGCCGGCACTCACGCTAGAGGCCCACAGCAACGGGCCCACCGCCCGGCCGGCGGTGGTGGGCGACTGGCCGTCGAAGCGTCGCAGCACTCCGGCCCCGGTGATGGCCCGGGAGACGCCGAGGCTGTTGGCCGCCAGCAGCCCCGAGGCACTGTTGATGGCGTCGGTCAGCCAGCCGTCGAGGAGCGGCTTGGGGTTCACCGGTTCCCCGCCCCGAGGATGGACCTGGAAGTGGACGTGCGGGCTGCCCCCCTCGGCGTTGCCGCTGTCGCCGACGAAGCCGACCACTTCGCCCTGCTTCACCGCTGCGCCGCTGGCGATCTTGGCGAACCCGTCGAGGTGGGCCATGTAGTAGTAAGTGCCGTCGGGTTGGGTGACGTAGGCCGCCTTGCCGCCGAGGCCGGAGTCCTGGAAGCGGACGACGCCGCTGAACGGCGCCCGCACCGGCGTCCCCCGTGCTGCGAAGATGTCGGTGCCTTTGTGAAGGTGGAACGGCGGACCGAAGCGGGGCTCGAACCAGTCGTCGCGGTAGTTGGCGGCGCCGGCGACGGGAAAGTTCCCGAAGCCGGAGATCGCCGCCTCCTCCGAGGTGAGGCCCAGGTCCTGCAGGGGCCGCAAGGCGTCGAGCAGGGCGGCTGTGGTGCGGCCGCCCGTCCGCCGCACTGAGTTGATGATCGAGATGAACTCGGGCGGGATGACGCCCGGGGCGAGCGGCTTGGTGGTAGTCGTGGTCGGCGCCACCGTCCCTCCGGGCCTCGTCGCGCCACCAGAGGGCGCCGGAACCATGGCCGGTGCCGGAGCGACGGTGGTCGGCGGGGGCAGGGTGGGAGGGGGAACGAGCTGGCGAACCAGGTCCTCGAGAAAGTTGGTGGTCGTCGGTGGCGTCGCCGGAGCCGGCGTCTGGGCCCCCGCCTGGCCGACGAGGACCAGGGCCAGGGCAACAACCATGACGACGGCCGCGACAGGTGAGCGAAAGCGTTCCGTCACGATTCCGTTCACTTCGCCGTACCGTGCCCGATCTCCTGCCCGCACCGACGGACCAGGAAGGAACCTGAGGGGCCCTGCGTCGGTAGAGCCCCGTGCCTTCTCAGCCGGTGAACTGTGGCTGCCGGGGGATCGGTGAGGCCCGGCCGGTGGTGGAACCCCCGATAGTCGAGGTCCGCGGGATGGTGGTTGTCGTGGCCACAGTGGTGCTGGAGTTTGAAGGCATTGGGAGCGTGCCTTGGTCAAAACTCATGAACGACTCTCCGGGAGCTGGCAAGGGTATCCTCCTGGATTCGACCCCCGCTGGCTGACCCGGCTCGGTGCACTGGGCACTCACCGTGTAGATGCTCCCCGCCACAGCATTGACCGGAACGGTCAGGGAACCTGTCAGGTTCCCGAAGGGGTCCACGGCCGCTGGCCCTCAGAAAACGATGTTCGTCGACGGTCCAGGCCCGCGCAGGAAGAGTTCCGCAGTGTTCTGGCGCCCATTGGTGTCGAGGCAGCTGCCGGTCACGAGGACGCGGGTGGAGACGGCGTCTCGCGTGATACCGCTGATGACTGCAGTTCCGCTCGTGGCATGAGCCGTGGCCGGCACGAGAACGACCTGGGTCATGGCGGCGGCGAGCGCTCCGACGCCCGTCGCAAGAACTCGGATCCTTGTGGAAATGGGCATCTCACACCTTTCGATAGTGAGCTAAGTCGGTAACACCGCGATAATCCGACCCCCGGAATGCGTAGGGGTGGATGGTCTCGATGAAGGCCCGCCTGAGCTGAGAGTCATAGCCACCTCCTCCATGATTCCTCCATCCTTCCCCGCCCGCCGACGGTGCTCCCGCGGGGTGGGTCCCGTCTGGCCCGTCCTCTCGGCCAGACCACCCGATCACCGTGTGCGAGGAGCACGAAGCCACCCGGCGCCTGGCTGTGTCAAGCCGGATTGGCCCCACTGTGCTCACCAGACTTGGTCCCGGCCTGGACAACCGGGAGAAGGCGGGACGCTCAGGAATCCCGCAGCCTGGGCATCAGTCGGCAAGTGCGCCAAATGGCCATGGCGTGACGTCGGCGTAGTAGCGCCGGACTGTTCCTTCGGCGAGATCCCGCGGGACGTTGACGCCTTGCGCGTAGGGATTGGCTGCGATGTGAGCGACGAGTCGGTCGACAAGCTCTTCGACGTCACTCGTGGGCTCGTCTGGTAGCGGTCGACCCCCGAGGGGGTGCCGGAGGCCGAGCACAGTCATCGCCGACAGGATCTCGACCGTCGACCGTCGTCCGCCTGTGGTTTCGGGTAGGACGGGAAGTGCCCCATCAGCCAGGTCCCGGATCAGCTGGTTAACGCGAGCGGCATCGGCTAGCTGGCGCCGTTTGCGCTCGCTCGTGGCGAGGACTGTGCACAGCGCCCGGAGCGTGTCGTGTTCCGCCGAGCCGCTCGAGTAGAGAAAGTCGGCCTTCAGGGGCACGACGGTTCCGTCCGCGAGGAACCGACCGAAGCGGTTCCGGAGGGTTCGGGTCGCCGAGCGGATGTCGGCGGTGGCGGCGATCGCGTCCCCCTCCACCTCGACCGCGACACCAAGTGGGGCGCCTCGCCCAAGAGCGAACTCGCCGATCCACCACGTGGCATCGACTGGTCGGCCGGGGTGATGGCCATACGCCTCTCAGTGGAGCTCTGCGGTGGCTCCTCCTCGAGCCTCGAGCACAACCTTGTCCGGACGCAGCAGAAGGCTGGCGGCGTGCTCGGGTGGTGATCCCGGGAGAAGGAGACCGCCTGCCCTGACGGTCGCCGCGGAGAACCACAGCGACTTCACCCGATCAGTATCGGCGGTCCCTCAGCTCACCTTGCGCGACTTCGCCTTGGCTCGGGTGGTTCGAAGGCGATAGGACTCGGTTCCCGTCTCGATGATGTGGGCCGAGTTCCCGGCCGCTTGGGGGTCCTCGTCACACATCGCCGAATGATGCACGCCCGTCACCCTGATTGCGGTCGTCGGTTGCCGCCGGCACCGGACGCTCGGCGGCATAGCGGGCCCAGTCGCCGCCGGCGGTCTTCACCCAACGATCGGCCGTGGTCCTGTGGATGTTGAACTTGTCGGCGAGGACGGCGGCGGGAAGTCGGCTGCCCAGCTGGAGGAGGGCGGCGTTGCGGCTGGCCCGGCATTCGATGCCCAGTTCACCCAATCGCTTGCGTAGATACTCGGGATGGAGCGGGAGGCCGGCCTGGCGACCGGGGAACAGCCACTCCGACGCCGCATCGACCTTGCCGCTCGGCCCCACCTGCCGACGCCAGGGGAGCGTTCGGATCAGGGTCCCGAGGGGCTCCGGGATCGCCATCAGCTCCCGGCCAAGTTTGACCGACGTCTGGCCGTCCTGGTCCACGACGTCGCTTCGGCGGAGTCGGGCAACCCGGGTGACGGGCTGGGCGTAGAGGACGACGAGGGTCCCCACGACCCGGTCAGCCAGGTCGAGGGAGTCATCGTGGATGAGTCGCCGCGCCATGGCCCACCGGGCCTCGGCGTCGATCGAGCGAGGGGCGGTGCCGGTTCCGGCCACCGGCACGGAGACGTCCCCGACGGCCCTCTGCGTCCGAGCCCACCGGAGGAACTCGCCGATCCGCCGGCGGGCGTCGACACCGGTTGCCAGCCAGAGGTCGACATCGGCCTGGCTGCAGTCGCTCAGCGAGAGCCCACGTCCGCGAAGCCAGGCGAGGAACCTGGCCGCCTCGGCGACAACGGTGCGGGCGTTCTTTGCCCTGATGGCGGTGAACCCGCCCTTGTCCGCTCGCGACCGTGCACGTCGCAGGACCCGCCATCTGGCGAAGGCCCGGAGCACCTGGCGATCCTCGGCCTGATCGAGAGCAGCCGCGAGTGCCTCGATCGAGCGCTCGAGTCGGACCAGGTTCGGGTCACGTTGCGGCAGAGCGCCACAGGCGACGAGCAGCTGTCGCAGGTGGTTCAGCGAGGCGTTCTGGGGGAGGGCGTCGAGACCTTCGTGCGTCAGAGGCACGTCGCCGGTGACGAGGTCCCGGAGAACGGCCACACCTGGACTGCGATCGAGCCAGACGGAGAGGGTCCGCGGCTGTTCGGCGGACAGGATGACGCCTCTCAGGGAGGCGAGGGTCTCCGGGATGCGGCCATCCTCGCCGGTCAGGACCTCGTCGAGGCGGGCCAGCGCTAGGCATCGGAGGCACACGGGCTCGCCCTTCTGCACTCCACGAGACGGGCCCTCCTCGCCGCACCGGACGCAGACCGCGACGGCGGCCCAGTGGCAGGCCGGGCAGAGGTCCGGCTGGTCACCCTTGGCCCGGAGCGCTACTCGGCGGACACGCCCGCACCTTCCGCATGGGCGAGTCGGGTGGCGGTAGCAGCGGGTGCAGAGCATCCGGCCGCCCTTGCGCGAGACGATCATGCCGACCTTCCCACAGGCGTCGCAGGGAAGGCCGGGCTGTCGGTAGCAGGTGTTGCACAGGGCACCGCCCTCCTCGGTTCGGGCGTTGACCGGCCGGGTGCGGTTGCAGCCGGCGCAGGCTTCCCACCGGCTCGGGTCGCGGTTGCGGCACGAGCTGCACATGGGTAGGCCGTCCGGCGTCCTCGTGGTGATGCGCCGACGCTCTCCGCACAGGCCGCACTCCGCGGCCCGCCCCACGCCGTAGCAGCGGGCGCAGATCCGCCCGTCGACTGTTGGGTGGAGGAGCTCGACGACACGGCCGCATCTCGGGCATGCAGGACGGACAACCGCAGCGGCGCCGGCCGAGACCAGCTCGGCGGCAAGGCGACCAACCACCTGGGGCAGTTGTGGCGAGCCGGCGCAGAGGGCGTCTGGCACCGCGAGGAGGTACTCGAGCGCCCTCTTCTGCTCGAGCTCGCTGGGCGCAGCCCGCTCGATCGCTCCGGCGATAGCCGCACGCTCAAGGTCAGGAGCAACCCCAGCGACGACATCGAGAACGGCCTGGAGCTGGGCGGCGCAGCGAGCTTCGATCTTCCTGGCGTGGTAGGCCCGGCTGTAGCAGCGCTCGCAGATGGAGCCCTCAGGACCGGTCCGGCGCCGGACGATCGGCCCGCCGCAGCGCTGGCAGTCCACCGGGGTCAACCGTCCTTGGGAACGATCTCGGCCCGCCGGGGCCGGAACGCCTGCTTCTTCGTCGCCGGGCCATCGTCGCCCGAGGCCTTGGCCTTCGCTGCGGGGGCGTGAACCACCGGCTCGATGAGGTCGGCCGGCGTGCAGCCCAGCACGTCGCAGAGCACCGCCAGCGTGTGCAGGTTCAGCCGCTCGGGCGTCTGGACGACGAGCCGATAGACCTGCGCCGGAGACAGCTCCACGCCCCGCTCGGCGAGGAGCGGCTGGAGGTCGGTCGTGGCGAACAGCCCTCTCGTGGCCATGAGCTGGCGGAGATGCCACTCGTAGCCGATCCTGCGGATCCGCTTGCTCATGGCTGCTCCTGTGGGCTCTTGGGGCTCGCGTCCTTGGAGAAGGCCCGCTCCAACGCGGCCTGGACCATCTGGTTCTTGTAGTCGCTGCTCACGCCCGTATAGAGGGCCGTCGTCGAGCTGTACACGTGGCCAACCTGCTGCTGGACGAACAGCGCGTCGAACCCGTCCTCAATCAGGTGGGTCACGTAGGAGTGTCGAAGGCAGTGGGGCCCCAACTCCTCCGGAAGGCCCAGCTCCTCCCGATACGCGGCGAAGCGCAGGTTGAGATAGTCCGTGGAGATTCGGGTGCCGCGCTCGGTGAGCCACAGGGCAGGATGACGGGGGTGTCCGTAGACCGGGCGGACCTCCTCGACGTATTCGGCCACTGCAGCTGCCGCCCATGGCATCACCGTGCAGACGTTCCGCCGGCGCGGCGAACCGCCCCTGGTGGCCTTGCCCCAGCGGACACTCAGCATCCCGTAGCCCCGCAGGAGGGGCGCGGCGGCGTTCGGCCCGAAGTCCACGATGTCCAGCTTGGCGACCTCCCGCCGGCGCAGCCCCCACGCATAGGCGACCTTGAACAGGGTGGCGTCCCGGAACGCGGCCACCCACCCCTTCCGTCCGAGCTGGCGTGCGCGCTCGACCTGGGCGTCGGCGTGGTCGAAGAAGGCCTGGAGCTCCTGACGGCTGAAGGGGCGGTTGCCGGGCTCGCCCTCGAACTCCGCAAGGTGCTTGACGGTGTTGCCCTCGTGGCAGATCTGGATCGGGTGGGTGCCAAATCGGGCCAGGCACTCCTCAGCCCAGCCATACCGGGGGTCGCACAGGTAGTCCATGAACGTGCGGATGGCCAGCTGGTAGTTGCGGGTCGTGGCGTGGCTGATCGGGTCGTCGCCCGACAACATCGAAACGGTCCAGTCCTCCATGTCACGGGGCTGCCACTGCCACGGGTACTCGCCGGTGAATGAGAAGAATCGTCGTACGAGACGCCGCCCGTGGTCGATGCTTCCGGGAGCCAGCCGTCGGCTTCTCTGCTGCACCTCCCAGCCCTCGAGCATTGCGGCGAGGGCGGCTTCCTCCGGATGCAGCGGGGTGGCACCCGAGCGAAGAACGAGGTGAGCGGCACCGTCGATGTCCAGGCGCCGCTGGGACGGCGCCATGCCTCCCTTGGGTCTCATCACAGATGAAAGTATCGTTCATCAGATGAACGATGGCAAGCATCGTTGCTGGTCAGGAGCGGTTCAGTACCGCCGACCAATCCGTCGAGGGCCGCGGACAAACGAGCAGGTAGCGTGCCGTTTGGTCATCACGGAAGGCCGTCAATCTTTCATCTGTTGGAATAATTAGGCGTTTTCGTAGTAGCCGGAGTGGATGTAGACGCAGGGCAGGCCCTCCTCGTGGAACATCTCCAGGTTGCGGCGGTCGTCCTCGAAGGCCAGGCGGAGGTCGAAGCCGAAGGCGCGCAAATCGGCCACGGTCTGGCGCTTGAACTCACGCGCTGCGGCGTAGTCGCCGGCGTTGCGCATGATGAGCATGTCCCAGCGGACCCTGGAGCGCTCCAGCCAGGCCAGGGTCTGGGGCCGGACGCGCGCCGGGCGGCCGGTGAGCAGGACGACCGCCAGGTCTCGGTCAAGCAGATCGAGCAGCCGGGCCACCTCGGCGATGAGCGGATCGTCCCCGCACGCGTCGAAGAAGGCCCGCCAATCGCGCTTCGACTGGTCTTCGAGGAAGTGCTGGCGACCGGTGGCATCGGACAGAACGCCGTCGATGTCGACCAGCACGGCGGCACCGGTCACGGCGTCGTCCCGCCAGCGCCAGTGCTTGGGGATGTCGGACAGGCGGCTACTCCTCGTCCGGTCCGCCCAGGGCGGCCCGGCGCTTGATCTCGTCGACCACGGTGACGTCGGCCAGGGTGGTGGTGTCGCCCAGGTCGCGCCCTTCGGCCACGTCGCGCAGGAGGCGACGCATGATCTTGCCGCTCCGGGTCTTGGGCAGATCGTCGGTGAAGATCACCGTCTTCGGCCGGGCAATCGCCCCGATCTTCTTGGTCACATGCCTGCGCAGCGCCTCACCGTGGTCGGGAGAAGCCACCATGGATGCCTTGAGGGTCACGAAGGCGATGATGGCCTGGCCGGTGGTCTCGTCCTTGGCGCCCACCACCGCAGCCTCGGCCACCGACGGGTGGTCGACGAGCGCGGACTCGACCTCGGTCGTCGACACCCGGTGCCCGGACACGTTCATGACGTCGTCAACCCTGCCCATCAGCCAGAAGTAGCCGTCGTCGTCGATCCGGGCCCCGTCGCCGGCGAAGTACCGGCCCTCGTACCGCGACCAGTAGGTCTGGCGGTAGCGCTCGGGGTCACCGTAGATGCCCCGCAGCATCGACGGCCATGGGCGGGTGAGGGTGAGGTAGCCGCCGCCGTTGGTACAGGCGTTGCCGGCGTCGTCGACCACCTCGGCCCCGATGCCCGGAAGGGGGAAGGTGGCGGAGCCCGGCCGCAGGGTGGTGGCGCCGGGGAGGGCCGAGATCATGATGGCGCCGGTCTCGGTCTGCCACCAGGTGTCCACCAGTGGGCACCGCCCACCACCGATGTTCTGGTGGTACCAGATCCACGCCTCGGGGTTGATGGGCTCCCCTACCGAGCCGAGGACCCGGAGTGAGGAAAGGTCGTGGGCTTCGGGGTGCTCCGTGCCCCACTTCATGAAGGTCCGGATCGCCGTCGGCGCGGTGTACAGGATGCTGACCTTGTAGCGCTCGATGATCGACCACCACCGGTCCTTCTGCGGGAAGTCGGGGCTCCCCTCGTACATCACCGACGTGGCCCCGTTGGCCAGCGGCCCGTAGACGATGTAGCTGTGGCCGGTCACCCATCCGATGTCGGCTGCGCACCAGTACACGTCGGACTCGGCGTGCAGGTCGAACACGTACTTGTGGGTGAAGGCCACCTGGGTCAGGTAGCCCCCGGTGGTGTGCATGATCCCCTTGGGCCTGGCCGTGGTGCCCGAGGTGTAGAGGAGGTAGAGCAGGTCCTCGGCGTCGACCGGCTCGGGTGGGGTGGCGGCGTCGGTGTCCGAGACTGCGGCCATCAGGTCGTGGTACCAGCGGTCGCGGCCGTCGTCCCAGGCCACCGGCGCCTCGGTCCGGCGGACAACCACCATGTGGTCGATCGACGGCGTCTCGGCAACGGCGGCGTCGGCGTTGGCTTTGAGGGGGATGACCTGGCCCCGGCGCCAGCCACCGTCGGCGGTGATCAACACCTTGGCCTCGGCGTCGTTGATCCGGTCCCGCAAGGACTCAGACGAGAAGCCACCGAAGACCACCGAGTGGGGTGCGCCGAGACGGGCGCACGCCAACATGGCCACCGGCAGCTCGGGGATCATCGGCATGTAGATGGCCACCCGGTCGCCCTTGGCCACGCCCAGGGCGCGCAGCACGGCGGCGAACCGGCCGACTTCGGCCTGCAGGTCGGCGTAGGTGACGGTGCGGGTGTCGCCCGGCTCGCCCTCCCAGTGAAAGGCCACCTTGTCGCCCCGTCCGGCCTCGACGTGGCGGTCGACGCAGTTGTACGAGACGTTCAGCTTGCCGCCGACGAACCACTTGGCGAAGGGCAGGTCCCAGTCGAGGATGGTGTGCCAGTCCTGCGACCAGTCGAGCAGGTCGGCGGCCTGCCGGGCCCAGAAGCCCTGCCAGTCCCGGTCGGCGTCGTCGTACATCCAGGGGTCGACGACGAGCGCATCGCGCTTGAACGCCTCCGAGGGGGCGAACCTACGCTCCTCGAGCTGGTAGGCCTCGATCGTCGGCGGCAGGCCGCCGCCATCAGATGCGGTCGGCGGCAGGCCGCCGCCATCAGATGCGGTCGGTGCGGGCGGGTTGGCCTCAGCCATGGCTCCGGAGCCTACCCAGGCCCGAGTCTCTATCCTTCACCAGCATGGAAGGCGGCAGCGACCAGACCGGTCCCACGGGCCTCATCTGTCAGCGCCACGGCCAGCCCACCCGGATCACCTGCGTCACCTGCGACACGCCGATCTGCCCGGCGTGTGCGGTGCGGACACAGGTCGGGCTCAAATGCCCGGACCACGCAACCAAGGCGGCCCCGCCCCGGAAGAACCACTTCCAGACCGTGGTCGGGGTCCTGGCCCTGTTGGCGCTCGCCGGGTTCATCCAGCTCGTCCGCACCACCGGTCGGGGGGAACCGGTCACGCCCCGCTGCCCGACAGAGACCGCGCCCGACGTCGGCATCGGATCCCAGGGGGGCGAGCACTGGATGGAGCTGTCGCCGTCGGGCCTGTGCGGGCGCTACGACGCGGCATCGGTGTGGACGGGCACGCAGCTGATCGTGTGGGGCGGTGAGAACTGCGCCGGCGCCGCGTGCCCGACCTTCCGGGCGCCCCACCTGGCCGACGGCGCCGCCTACACCCCTCAGGCCGACTCCTGGCGGAGGACCGCCGCCTCGCCGCTCGCCGCCCGGTCGCCGGCGGCGACGACCTGGACCGGCACCGAGATGATCGTCTGGGGAGGTGTCAACGCGGAGAGCTTCCTGGCCGACGGCGCGGCATACGACCCGGCCCGAGACCGGTGGCGGCCGCTGGCATCGAGTCCCCTCTCGCCTCGCACTGGGGTGACGTGGGTGTGGACCGGCCGCGAGCTCATTGTCTGGGGCGGCGGCGACTCGGCCGACACCTTCTCCGACGGCGCCGCCTACGATCCGGCCGCTGACCGATGGCGCCCGGTCGCCGAGGGCCCGCTCGGCGCCCGGGCGGGCGGGGTGGCGGCGTGGACCGGGCGGGAAATGGTGGTGTGGGGCGGGGTCGACCTCGGCGACGGCCGGGAGCTCCAGGACGGCGCGGCGTACGACCCGGCCACCATCGGCTGGCGGACCATCGCCGCCTCCCCGCTCGCCGGGCGCGACGATCCGGCCTCGGTGTGGACCGGGCGGGAGCTGCTCGTCTGGGGGGGGAACACCGTCGACGGAGGATTCTTCGCCGACGGCGCCGCCTACGATCCGGCCGCCGACCGGTGGCGGTCACTGGCGGCGGGAACCCTGGCCGCCCGTACCGCCCCGGCCACGGTGTGGACGGGGCGGGAGATGGTGGTCTGGGGGGGCTTCGGGGTGCCCGGCGCATCCGGCGCCGGCCCGCTCGACCAGGTGATCCAACGGCGGACGCTCCTGACCCCCTTGGGTGACGGCGCGGCCTACGACCCGGCAACCGACCGCTGGCGGACGCTCGAACCGGTACCGCTGTTGGGCCGGGGGCTCCCGGTGGCGGTCTGGGACGGCGAGGGCATGCTCCTGTGGGGCGGCCTCGTGGTGGTCAGCTCGCCGGCGTCGTCCTCGGAGGGCGTCCGCTACACGCCCTGAGCCTCAGGCAGAGGTCACCCACTCGAGCACCCGGAAGGCGCCGAGACCCGCCGAATCGGTGAGGGCGCCGGCTTCGTGGACGCGACTGCGAGCCACCAGCGCCTGGAGGTCGCCGATGTGGGCCCTCGCCTCCCACGCCCGCTTGGCGGCCTCGGCCAGGACGTCGATGCCGTGTGCGCGCAGGAATTCGGCCTGGCTCTGGTTCGAGGTGGCGTCGGGCAGCTGGTCGACGGCCACCTCGCAGGTGACATCCTGACCGCCCAGGTCGTCGAGGGGATGGGCTCCTCGGCCGTGGGCCCGGTAGGTGCGGACCCACTCCGCCCACGGCCGGCGGGCCAGCGACGGCGTGGTGTCGGCGTAGTCGATCACGACCACCCGACCGCCGGGCACCAGGCCGAGCGCGGCCTCGATCCAGGCCCGCGCCGCCCGTTGGGTGGGAATGCGCCCGCCGACCTGGGCGTCGGGTGCCAGCCGGGGCTCGGCCGCGTCGGCCACCGGCACCAACGTCTCCGCCAGGTCCTCGGTGACCCGCACCTCGGCCCACCCGTCCTCCCGGCGCTCGAGAAGGCCGAAGGGCAGGTTGTCGAGCAGCTCGTTGGCCAGGATCACGCCCAGGAAGGGCTCGGTCGGCAGGCTCGCCGCCGACTCGACTCCGTCGGGATGGTGCGCCCGCAATGCGCCCGACCGCTCCACGGCCACATACCGCAGGGCCGGGGCGCAGGAGGGAACGGCGGCCAGCACCGCCCTGGCCAGGGCGCCGCTCCCCGCGCCGCCCTCCACCACCGTGAACGTGGGGGGTTCCCCGAGTTCGCGCCACCACCCGTCGAGCGCCCGGGCCAGCACCGTCCCGAACAGCGGCCCGACCTCGGGGCTGGTCAGGAAGTCGCCCCGTCGACCGGCGGCCCCGCCCGTCTCGTAGAAGCCGAGACCGGGCTCGTAGAGCGCCATCTCAACGACCTCCTCGAAGCGGAGCGGCCCCTCCCGCAGGGCCCGCTCCGAAACAACCGCCCTTAAGGAACCAGCGACGCCAGGTCCCCGAAGTTTGCGAAGGACTGCGGGTAGACCCCGACCACGATGACCACGCCGGCGGTGATGGCCAGGGCGGTGATCAGCGGCGCCGGCACCCGGATGGGCGTGGTGTCGCCGTCGGGCACCGGGCTCATCCACATCTCCCGGGCGACGGTCGCGTAATAGAACAACGCGATCACCGAGTTGATGGCAGCCACCACGCCCAGCAGCAAGGCCCACGAGGTGCCGGCGTCGAGCACGGCCCGGAAGATGAAGAGCTTGGCCCACAGACCGGCAAGGGGCGGGATACCGGCCAGGGAGAAGAGGAAGATCGTCATGAGCACGGCCAGACCTGGCGCGTACTCGTAGAGCCCACCGTAGGACGAGATCTCCCCCGACCGGGTCTTGCGGGCCACGGCGATGACGATGGCGAACACCCCGAGGTTCATCGCCGCGTAGACCAGCAGGTAGACCACCGAAGCGGTGAACGCGCTCTGCGCGGCGGCGCCGTTGTTCGACCCGGCGATGGCGAAGGGCACCAGGATGTAGCCAGCCTGGGCGATGGAGGAGTAGGCCAGCATGCGGACGATGTTGGTCTGTCGCAGGGCGACGAGGTTGCCCACCGTCATGGTGAGGGCGGCGAGGATGCCGAACATCGGGCCCCACACGTCGTCGCGGCCGAAGAAGCCGACGTAGATCAGCTGCAACAGGGCCACGAACCCGCCCGTCTTGGAGGCCACCGAGAGGAAGGCGGTGACCGGAGTGGGCGCCCCCTCGTAGGTGTCGGGCGCCCAGGAGTGGAACGGCACGGCCGAGACCTTGAACGCGAAACCCACGATGATGAACACGATGGCCATGGTCACCAGAGGTTGGCTGGCCGCACTCCCGTTCATCTGCTCGCCGATCTCGGTCAGCACGGTGGTGCCGGTGAAGCCGTAGATCAGCGACATGCCGTAGAGCATCACGGCCGACGCCAGGACCCCGAGCAGGTAGTACTTGAGCGAGGCTTCGTTGCTCTTCAGGTCGCGTTTACGCCAGCCGGCGAGCATGTAGGCGGGGATGGAGAGCGTCTCCAGAGCGACGAAGATGGTGATGAGGTCGCGCGACGAGGACATCACCACCATGCCCAGGAGCGAGCACAGCAGCAGAAAGTAGAACTCCCCCTGGTAGTAGTCACCGTCTTCCACGTAGTTGATGGACATGAGGAGGACCACGAACCCGGTGCCGAGGAACAGGGCCTTGAGCACCAGGGCGAAGTTGTCGACCACGTATGCCCCGCCCACCAGGGAGCGGACGTCGTTGTCGGAGAGGGCGAGGGAGAGGATGGGCACCATGGCCGCCACCAACCCGAAGGCGGCCAGGTTGGACAGGAGCCACTTGCGTGACTGGTCGAGGAACAGGTCAGCCACCAGCACGACCGCCAGCACCAGGGTGAGGATGATCTCCGGGGCGAGGGCGTGGTAGTCGAGAGAAGGCGGGTTGAACGGCATGTGGGCCGCCTACCTCCCGGTGCCGGCGGCCGCCGCCGTTCCGAGAGCCTCGACCCCGGCCGTCACAGCACCGACGGCAGGGTCGATGATGTTGAACAGCAGGTGGGGGAAGATCCCGAACAAGAGGATGCCCAGCAGGAGCGGAACCCAGGCGATGTACTCGGGGAGGTGAACGTCGTGGATGTGGGCGTTCTCGAACTCGGGCTTGACCACACCGAACGCCACCCGCTGCAACATCCACAGCAGGTAGCCGGCCGCGAACACCGTGCCGATCGCGGCCACGGCCATGTAGATCCGGAACGTGAGCTCGCTGAGGCCTGCGGCCGGCTGGTAGGCGGACAGGATGGCGGGGAACTCGCCCCAGAACCCGGCCAGGCCGGGAAGGCCGAGTGATGCGAAGACGCAGAACCCGAGCATCCAACCCATGCGGGGCGCCTGGAGGAGGAGGCCGCCGAGCCGGTCCAGCTCACGGGTGCCGAAGCGCTCCTGGATCGAACCGGCGATGAAGAACAGCATCCCGGTGATGAGGCCGTGGGCCACCATGCCGAAGACGGCGGCGTTGATCCCGAAGCTCGTCAGCGTGGCGATGCCCAGCATGACGAAGCCCATGTGGGCCACGGACGAGAAAGCGATGAGTCGTTTCATGTCGCGCTGGGCCAAACAGCCGAGCGCCCCGTAGATGATGCCGATGACCGCCAGCAGCCCGATCCATGGCGCCCACGACTGGGCCGCCTGCGGGAGGATCGGGATGGCGATGCGGATGAAGCCGTACGTGCCCAGTTTCAGCAGGACGGCGGCCAGGATCACCGACCCGACCGTGGGCGCCTCGGTGTGGGCGTCGGGCAGCCAGGTGTGGAACGGGAACATCGGCACCTTGATGGCGAAGCCCATGAACAGGCCGCCGAAGATCAGCAACTGGGTGCCGTGGGCGATGGTGCCGCCCTGCTCGATGAGCAGCGGGATGTCGAATGTCTGCCCACCCTTGAAGTACAGGGCCAAGAAGCTGAGGATCATCAGGGCCGAGCCGAACAGGGTGTAGAGGAAGAACTTGATGGCTGCGTACTGGCGGTTAGGCCCGCCCCATACGCCGATCATGAAGTACATCGGCAGCAGGACCAGCTCGAAGAACACGAAGAAGAGGATGAGGTCCTGAGCGGCGAATGTGCCGTTCATGCCCGTTTCCAGGACGAGCATGAGGATCAGGAACGCCTTCGGGTTGTGCGGCTCGGGGAAGTGGTCCCAGGAGTAGACGACGCAGAGGACCGTGATCACCATCGACAGGATCAACAGCGGCAGGGAGATCCCGTCTATCCCAATGTGGTATCGGCTGTTGATCACCTCGATCCAGCCGGTATCGACCTCGTACTGCAGGCTGCCGGCGTCGTCGTAGTTGAACCCGAACAACAGCGCGAGGCCGACCACCGCGGTGGCCAGGGTGATCAGCAGAGCGACGGCCTTGAGCATCTCCTCGCGCTCGCGAGGGATGCAGGCCAGCACCGCGGCACCGACGATTGGTAGGAAGATCGCCGCAGTCAGCACGGCGTCTTGGTCAACATCGTCGTCTTGGTCAACATCGTTCGAGACTCCCTCACGTCAGGACCACGAGGCCCATCGCCAAGACCGCGACTGCGCCGAACAACAGGGCGGCGTACTGCTGCACCCGCCCCGTTTGGAGGTGGCGCAGAATGCTCCCGCCCTCCTCCGCCGACAGGCCGGCGCCGTTGACCGCGCCGTCGATCACCCGTTGGTCGATCACCTCATAGGCCACCTGGGCGCTGCGCTGGGCCGCCTTCCCCACGCCGTTGACCACGCCGTCGAGCACGTGCTGGTTCACCCAGTACGCAGCCTTGGCGATGGGGTACTGGATGCCCCGGATGATGGCCAGGAACAGGTCGTCGAGGTAGTACTTGTTCACCAGGACCCGATGGCCGGTGCGCAGCAGTGGCACCCGGTCGGCCAGCCCGTTGAGCGCGCCCCGGTAGTAGTAGGCGCCGGCCACGGCAATGCCGAGGAGGGCCACGGCGAGCGAGCCGGCGGCCAGCACCGGATTGAAGTCGTGCAGTTCCAGAAAGTGCGGTACACCCTCGACCTCGAACTCGACCCAGCCGTGGAACAGCCCGATGCCCGGGGCGTTGAGCAGGCCGGCCAGCACGGCCGGCACGGCCAGGATGCGCAGCGGCCAAACCATCGAGGGCGGGGACTCGTGCGGGTGACCGTGACCGCGGTACTCGCCGGCGAAGATGAGGTAACACGCCCTGGTCATGTAGGCCGCAGTCATGAACGCGCCCATCAGGCCCACAACCAGCATGATCGGGAACCCGTCCACCAACGCCCCGAGGAGGATCTCGTCCTTTGACCAGAAGCCGGCGAGCGGAAAGATGCCGGCGAGGGCCACCGATCCGACCATGAAGGTCCAGAACGTAGTCGGCATGTATTTTCGCAGGCCGCCCATCTCACTCATGTTGTTGGAGTGCACCGCATGGATGAGCGAGCCGGAGCCGAGGAAGAGGAGGGCCTTGAAGAAGGCGTGGGTGAAGAGGTGGAACACCGCCGCGGTCCACGCCCCAACCCCGAGGGCCATCACCATGTACCCGAGCTGGCTGACGGTGGAGTAGGCCAGCACCTTCTTGACATCGTCCTGCACGAAGGCGAGCAGGGCGGCGATGATCACCGTGATGGCCCCGATGATGGCCACCAGGTTCGTACCGCCGACCTCGATTGAGAAGCCGGTCCAGAAGACGCCGAACAACCGGGCCACCAGGTAGACCCCGGCTACAACCATGGTGGCGGCGTGGATCAGGGCCGACACTGGCGTGGGCCCGGCCATGGCGTCGGGGAGCCACACGTGCAAAGGGAACTGGGCGCTCTTGCCCATGACCCCGAGGAAGAGGAGTGATGCGCCGACCAACAGTGTCCCGTGGCCGATGGCCCCGGTGAGGGCCTCGTGGTTGAGGTGTTCGATGCTGAAGTCGCGACCAGCTGCGAAGAACAGGACGATGATGCCGGTCATCAGCCCAATGTCGCCGGTGCGGGTGGTGATGAAGGCCTTGATGGCCGCGCCGGAGTTGACCCCCTCCTCCCACCAGTGGCCGATGAGCATGAACGAGCACAGGCCCACAAGCTCCCAGCCGATCATCAGCTGCAGGGTGTTGTCGGAGACCACCAGCAGCAGCATGGCTGCGGTGAACAGGGAGAGGGCGGCGAAGAAGTAGGTGTAGCGACGGTCGCCGTGCATGTAGCCGGTGGAGTACACGTGGACCATCAGGGAGATGAAGGTGACGACCACCAGCATCATCACGGCCAAGCCGTCGATGTGCATCCCGGCGCCGAACTCGACTCCGCCGATCTCGAACCAGGTCTGGTGGCCCGTGACCGCGTGCCTCGGCACCTCCTTGCCGATCCACTCGACGGCTCCCAACAGGGCGATCACGAAGGAGATCGTCAGGGCGGTGATGCCGACCTCAGCGCCCTTCTTCGGCAGCCGCTTGCCGAAGGACAGGATGATGACGAAGGAGATGGCGGGGATGAGCGGGATCAGCCAGGCGTTGTCGAGCATGGAGCGGCGGTCCTAGCCCTTCATCTGGGCGAGCTCGTCCAGGTCGATGTCGGCCCGGTTGCGGAAGATCAGCAGGACGATGGCCAGGCCCACGCCCACTTCGGCGGCGGCGATGGCGATGACGAAAAGGGAGAACACCTGGCCGATCACGTTGTCGCGGAATGCTCCGAACGCGATGAGGTTGATGTTGACCGCGTTGAGCATGAGCTCAATCGACATCAGGACCAACACTGCGTTCTTGCGCGACAGGACTCCGTAGACGCCCAGGCAGAAGAGCACGGCGGCCAGGAGCAGAAACTGGTTGAGGTACATGGGACCTCTAGTCCCTCCTGGCCAGGGCGACGGCGCCGACCAGGGCGGACAGCAGCAGAATGGAGATCACTTCGAACGGAAGGACGTACGTACCGAAGATGGAGTCGCTGACCTCGGCGGTGCGCCGGATGGTGGTCTCGCCGACCTTGTCGTCACCGAACGCGTCGAGCAGCACCGCCCCGAGAGAGCCGAAGAGGAAGAGAGCGACGAGAGCCCCAAGGAGGCGCTGGTCGTTGTCGAGGTCGGCGTCGCGTCCGATCGGCGCCCGGGTGAGCATCACGCCGAAGAGCAGCAGCACGACGACGGCGCCGATGTAGACGAGCACCTGGACCCAGGCCACGAACTCGGCGGCGAGCAGGATGTAGAGACCGGCCGCTCCCGCCAGCACGATGGCCAGGAACAGAGCGGCCCGGACGACGTTCTGGGTGGTGACGAGCCGGAACGCAGCGGCCACCATCACCACGGCGAGGATGCCGAAGACGACGTTCTGGGCCACCATCGCGGGGACGCTACCTCTACTTCTTCTTGACCGCCCCGGCCTCGAGGGCGGGGGGATCGGGGACGGTGACCATCCATTCGCCGAGCCGGTCCTTGTCGTGCAGGAGGTCGGCGATGCTCGATTCGGAGTACTCGTACTCGGGCGTCCAGAACAGTGCGTCGAAGGGGCACACCTCCACGCAGATGCCGCAGTACATGCAGAGGGCGTAGTCGATGTCGAAGCGGTCAAGGGCGTTGACCGTGCGGGGCTTGCCCCCCTCACGGCGGGGCGGGCGCTTCTCCTTGTGGCCCTCGATGTAGATGCACCAGTCCGGGCACTCCCGGGCGCAGAGCATACAGACCGTGCAATTCTCCTCTTTCAGGGCGATCACGCCCCGCGTGCGGGGCGCCAGGTCCTCCTTCTCGTGCGGGTACTGAACCGTGACCGCACCCTTGGTCCAGGTGTTGATCATGGTCTTGAACGTGACACCGAGACCCTTGGCGAGTCCGGGAAGCTCAGGCATGCGGAAACCTCACAGGACAACTTTGAACACTGCGGTCGCCATGATGTTGACGAGGGAGACGGGGATGAGGAACTTCCAGGCGAAGGCCTGGAGCTGGTCCTCGCGAAAGCGCGGGAAGGTGAAGCGGATCCAGAAGATGAGGAAGGCGATCAGCATCACCTTGGCCCCGAGCACCACGGGCCCGAGGACGTCGGCCATGATGCCGGTCTTGAAGAACGGCTGGTACCAACCGCCGAAGTAGAGGGTGGCGGCGATGGCGGAGAGGGCGAAGGCGGTACCGAACTCGGCCATGAAGAAGAACAGGAAGCGGAAGCCCGAGTACTCGGTCATGTAGCCGGCGACGAGCTCGGACTCGGCCACCGGCATGTCGAACGGGGTCTGGGTCAGCTCGGCCTGGGCCGCCGCCAGGAACACCCCGAAACCGACAATCTGGGTGAGGATGAACGGGTTGCCGATCCAGGAGATGCCGAAGATGGCCCCGTCGGCCTGGGCGTGCACGATGCCCTGCAGGCTCATGGTGTTGGCCTGGATGACCACGCCGACCACGGCGAGGACAAGGGGCAACTCGTAGGCGATGAGCTGGCCCGCGGCCCGCAGGGAGCCCAGGAGGGCGAACTTGTTGGCCGAAGCCCAGCCGGCCATCAGCACGCCGATCACGCCAAGGGACGACACCGCCAGGGCATAGAAGATGCCGACGTCGAGGTTTTGCACCACCAGGCGGGGACCGGCGGGCACCACCACGTAGAGCAGGAAGGTACTGATGAGGACGACGAGCGGGGCCAGGGCGAACACCCGGCGGTCGGCCTCTGAGGGGATGATGTCCTCCTTCTGGATGAACTTGATCCCGTCGCCGATGAGCTGGAACCAGCCGTGGTATCCGCCGGGCTCCATGGGGCCCATCCGGCTCTGCATGTGGGCCATCATCTTCAGCAGGAAGACGTAGCCGAGGATGATCGCGCCAGCCGGGATGATGGACAAGACGATCACCGTCTTGAGGATGGTGAGCTGCCAGTACGGGATCTCGAGCGCCAACATCATCAGCGCTTCTCCCCCCGGGTCTGCACGCGCTGGACACTAGTGAGCAGCCTCGGGTCAACGCCAACACCGGTGATGCTGGGCACGGCTAGCGGTCGATATCCCCGAGGATGAAGTAGAGGCTGGAGAGGATGGTGATGATGTCGGGGACGTAGACGCCCTTGAGGAGCCAGGGCGTGATCGACACGTTGTGGAACGATGCCGAGCGGATCTTGCAGCGGAACGGGCCCAGGCCGCCCTGACTGACGATGTAGTAGCCCATCTCGCCGAGAGGGTTCTCGGTGTGGGCCCACGCCTCACCGGCCGGCACCTTGATGATGCGGGGCACCTTGGCCTGGATGGGCCCGGACGGCAGGCCGTCGAGGAGCTGGTCGACCATCAGCGTGGCCTCCCGGGTCTCCTGCAGGCGGACCCAGTACCGGGCGAAGGAGTCGCCGTCGGGGTGGGTCCAGACCTTCCAGTCGAGCTCCTTCCACGCCAGCGGCGACGGGGCGTCGCGGCGGAGGTCCCAGTCGACCCCACTGGCCCGGATGTTGGCGCCCGACAGGCCGTAGGACAGGCCGACGTCGGCCGGGATCACGCCGACGCCCCGTGTACGGGCCTCGAAGATCTCGTTGCCCATGAGCAGGGTCTCAAGCTCGTCGCAGTAGCCGCGAATGCGGCGCATGGCGTCCTTGGTCTCGGCGATCCAGCCCTTGGGCAGGTCGTCCTTGACGCCACCGATGCGATCGAAGTTGGGGTGGAAACGCCCACCTGTGGCCGACTCGATCAGGTTGAGGACGTACTCCCGGTCGCGGAAGGCGAAGAACACCGGGGTGATGGCGCCGAGTTGCACGCCCATCTCGCCGATGAACAGGGTGATGTTGGCGATCCGACTGAGCTCGAAGAAGAGGGTGCGGATCCACTGGGCCCGGGGCGGGGCCTCGACCTCCATCAGATCCTCGGCGGCCAGGATGAACGGCACCTCGTTGGCGAAGGAGGAGAGCCAGTCGATCCGGTTGATGAGGGTGGTGACCTGGGGGTACGTGCGGACCTCGGTGAGCTTCTCGTAGCCCCGGTGCATGTAGCCGCACACCACGTCGGCCTTCACCACCTGCTCACCGTCGAGGCGGGCGACGATGCGCAGCGTGCCGTGGGTGGCCGGGTGCTGAGGGCCGAGGTTGAGGGTCATTTCCTCGGTCTGCAGCTCGACGTTGAGCCGCACGTCGGCCGCCTGCGAGGCGATGTAGGAGATGCGTTGCTGGTCGGCGACGGCCATCAGCCTTCCTCCGCTTCCGCTTCCGCTTCCGCCTCGGCCTCGGCCGACTCCGGGAAGAGTTCCACGTCGACCAGCCCCGGCCACGGCTTCACTTCACGGGCCAGGAGCGGGAAGTCCTTGCGGAGGGGGAAACCTTCGAACTCACCGGGGAGGTAGAGGTGGATCAGGTTGGGATGGCCGACGAAATCGAAGCCGAACATCTCCCACGTCTCCCGCTCGCACCAGTCGGCCCCGGGGTACTCGGTGATCCACGACTCGATGCGGGGGGCATCGTCGTCGAGGTCGGCCTTTAGGGTCACCCCGATGTGGCGGATGGTGGAGTACAGCCGGGCCAGGACCTGGAACCGGGTGTCGCCGCCGGCGAAGCCGGTCGTGATGCCATCGCCGGGAGCGGGTGCCTCCTGCTCGGTGTCGTCGACCTCGTTGTCGTCGACCGGTAGGGCGGCCTCGTCGTCGGCGTCCGGCGCCACGCCCTCGATGACCTTCGGGTTGGGCCAGGTGTGCGGCAGCCAGTCGATCCCGGACAGGTAGCAGAAGTAGTCGAAGCTCATGGCTCGGCACTCCCGGGCCGCCCGCAACCAGGCGTCGGGCCGGACACGGACCCACAGATCGCCGTTGCGCAGGTGAGAGCCGACGACGGCATCGCCCAGCCGGGTGGTCAGATCCTCGAGCAGCGCCTGCTGACGGTCGTCGGTGGCCGTGGTGGCCGAGGGAACGTCAGCGGACGACAATCGGCTCCCCTCGCCAACGGTCCGCCATGTTCTCGTTCTGGATGCGCTCCTGCAACAGGACGATGCCCTCGAGCAGCGCCTCGGGGCGGGGCGGGCAACCGGGCACGTAGACGTCGACCGGAATGATCTGGTCGATGCCCTTGGTAACGGAGTAGGAGTCCCAGTAGGGGCCGCCGCAGTTGGCGCAGGAGCCCATGGAGATCACGTACTTGGGGTCTGGCATCTGCTCCCACAGCCGGCGGATCGCCGGCGCCATCTTGTCGGTGACCGTGCCCGAGACGACCACCAGGTCGGCCTGGCGGGGCCCGGCCGGAAACGGAATGACACCCAGGCGCATCACGTCGTAGCGGGGCGATGCGAACGCCGCCCCCATCTCGATGGCGCAGCACGCCAGCCCCCACTGGTACACCCACAGGGAGTACTTGCGGCTGTAGTTGAGCAGCCACGTCAGCGGCTTCATGGAGGGCTTGGCAAAAGTGCCCTTCTCGACCAGACCCATCAGACGAGCTTCTGCAGTTGCAGTTCGTGCCGGCGGCTCCGCCGGCCGGTCGGAGCGCGATTGCCTCGCCGAGCAAGCTCCGCTTGCGAAGGCGAAATCACACCCATCGAAGGACTCCTTTGCGCCAGGCATAGAGAAGGCCGAGGGCGAGGATGACCACGAAGATGCCCATCTCGACCAGGCCGAACACGCCCAAGGCCTCAAGGCGCACGGCCCACGGGAAGATGAAGACCGCCTCCACATCGAACATCACGAAGAGCAGGGCGAACACGTAGTAGCGGATTTGGCTCTGCGACCACCCCGCCCCGACCGGGTCGACACCACACTCGTAGTTGATGTACTTGCCCGGCTGCGGGCGGGTGGGCCGCACCAGCTTTCCCATGCCCAGCATGGCCCCGACCATCAGCACCGCGGCACCGCCGAAGATGGCGACCGTCAGGTACTGGCGAAGGAACTCTGACATGGCGTGATCCTAACGAAGGCGGTGGTCAGTTGCTCAGTGACCGTTACCGGTCACCGGACGTACTCATGGGCGTTGCTGGCGTCGGGCCTGGGCGAGCGTGCCGTGCTGCTCGCCGGCCGCCTCGGCGAGGACGGCGGTGAGGGAAGGATCGCTGGTCCAGCCGCACGAGCAGCGCACCCAGTAACGCGCCCCCTCGGCGTCGACCTGCATACGCGCCCCAGCGTCGACCCGGTGGTCGTCCTCTGGTCGCACATCTCCTACCAACACGGTGTCGCCCCTGCTCGACGGTCCGGCGATGGTACCGGTCGCGGCGACTCCATCTCGACTTCTCCCGTCAAAGCCGGAGAAGGGTGGCATGGCGGGCGAAGTCGATGACCGGCTGGGGCAGCAGCCCGGCTCCGACGGTGAAGGCCAGGCAGAGGCCGATGGCAATGGCTGCGGCCACCGGAATCTCGACCCTCGTGACCACCGCGGTGGCCACTCCGCCGTCGCCGGTGCCGGTGCCGTCGCCGTCGCCGGTGGCGGCGGCGGCGGCGGAAGTCTCCGGACCGACTCCGGCCATGGCCTGGTCCTCGGCCATGTACATGACCACGATCAGGCGCAGGTAGAAGAAGGCGGCCACCACCGAGGCCAGCATGGCGATCACCGCGATGGCGTAGGAGCGGGCCTCCACGGCCGCGGAGATCACGTAAAACTTGGCAAGGAACCCCGACGTGAACGGCACGCCGGCCTGGGCCAGAAGGAAGACAGTGAACGCGAAGGCCAGGCCCGGCCGGTCGCGAGCCAGGCCGCGGTAGGCGTCGAGGCCGGTGCGGTCATCGCCCTTCCGGGCCACGATGGCCACAGTGGCGAAGCTGCCCACGATAAGGAACGTGTAGGCCAGCAGATAGAAGAGCGACCCGGCGATGCCGCGGTCATTGGCCGCCTGCAGACCGATGAGGACGTAGCCGGCGTGGCTGATCGAGGAGTAGGCGAGCATCCGCTTCACATCGGTCTGCACCACGGCGAGTACCGATCCCACCACCATGCTCAGCACCGACAGGGCCCACACGATGGGCTGCCAGTCGAGCTGCTCGGTGCCGAAGGCGGAGTAGAAGATGCGCAGGAGGGCGGCGAAGCCGGCGGCCTTGGCTGCGGCGGCCATGAATCCGGTGACCGGGGTGGGCGAGCCCTGGTAGACGTCGGGCGTCCACATGTGGAACGGCACCGCCGCCACCTTGAAGCCCAGGCCGACCAGGAGGAACGCGAAGCCGCCCAGGAGCACGCCTCCGGTGACGGTCTGGGTGGCGAGGAACTCGGCGATGAAACCGAGGTTGGTGGACCCGGTGGCGCCGTAGGTGAGGGCCACGCCGTAGAGGAAGAAGGCCGAGGAGAACGAGCCCAGCACGAAGTACTTTATGGCCGCCTCCCGTGACTGCTCCCGGCGCTGGTGATAGCCGGCCAGCACGTAGAGTGCGATGGAGAGGATCTCGAGGCCGAGGAAGATGAGAATGAGGTCGTTGGCCTTGGCCATGAGGACACCGCCCGAGGCTGACAGCATCACCAACACGTAGAACGACGACGCCTCGAGTCGCTCCTGTTTCAGGTATCCGTGGGCCAGGAGCGCGCCAAGAGCCACGGCGGTGCAGATGACGACGGTGAAGAAGATGGCGAACCCGTCGACCACCACCGCGTCGGCGATGGCCAAGCGGGCGCCACCGGCGCCTCCGCCAACGTCGGCCCAGATGCCCCACGACGCCACCATGGCGGCGACAGCCACGGCCACCGTGAAGATGCACGCTGCGGCGGCCATGGTGCGGTCGCGCCGGAACGTGCCGGCCACCAACAGGGCCATGGCCCCGCCGATCAGGATCATCTCGGGTGCGAGCAGGCTCCACTCGACGTCGGGGAGGTTGATGGGTTCCAGTTGCGCCATCATCGTTCGGCCGTCCCTGCGGCGGCCGCCGGTTGGCGGTAGTCGGAATGCTCCTCGACATGGGTGATCAGCTCACGCACGGAGGGGGCGATCCGGTCGAGGACCGGCTGCGGGTACACGCCGAGGACGACGATCAGGGCCACGAGCGGAGCCATGATGGCGCGTTCTCGCATGGTCATCTCCGGGAACGAAGCGTTCGCCCCTTCCGCTTGGCCGTGGAAGACGCGCTGGTAGGCCCACAGCAGGTAGAGGGCGGCGAGAATCACGCCGGCGGTGGCCACCACCGCCCACCAGCGGTGGGTCACGAACGTGCCGATCAGGATCAGGAACTCCCCGACAAAGCCGTTGAGGCCGGGCAGGCCGACCGACGAGAGCATGACCACCATGAAGACCCCGGCGAAGACCGGCGCCACCCGCTGGATGCCGCCCAGCTCGGCGATCAGGCGGGTGTGTCGGCGTTCATAAATCATCCCGACCAGGAAAAAGAGGGCGCCAGTGGACAGCCCGTGGTTGACCATCTGCAGGACCCCGCCTTCCAGGCCCTGCTGGGACAGGCCGAACGTACCCAGCACGATGAAGCCCAGGTGGGCCACGGAGGAGTAGGCCACCAGCCGCTTCAGGTCCTTCTGCATGATCGCCACCACCGCGCCGTAGATGATGCCGATGGTGCCCAGGGTCAGGAACACCGGGGCCAGGTCGACCGCGGCCTGCGGGAAGAGGTAGAGGCCGAAGCGCAGGAACCCGTAGGTGCCCAGCTTCAGCATGATACCGGCCAGGATCACCGATCCGCCGGTGGGCGCCTCGGTGTGGGCGTCGGGCAGCCACGTGTGGACCGGGAAGATGGGCACCTTGATGGCGAACGATGCGGCGAAGGCCAGGAACAGCCAGCGGGCGGTGCTGGAGGCCAGCGACTGCGTCTCGGCCAGGGTGACCACGTCGAAGGTCAGCACGCCCGTGGCCTGCTGGTGCAGGAACACGACGGCGAGGATGCCGACCAGCATCAGCGCCGAGCCGACCATCGTGTAGAGGAAGAACTTCAGCGTGGCGTAGATGCGCCGGTCGTAGCCCCAACCGCCGATGAGGAAGTACATCGGGACCAGGACCAGCTCCCAGAAAAGGAAGAAGCCGAATAGGTCGAGGGAGAGGAAGACGCCCATGCAGCCGGCTTCGAGCAGGAGCATCCAGGCCACGTAGCCCTTGACGTCGCGATGGACCTCGGGGCCGATGATGGCCAGGGGGAAGAGCACCCCGGTGAGGGCCACGAGAAAGAGCGAGATTCCGTCGACCCCCAGCTTCCAGGAGATGCCGAAGGACCGGATCCAGACATGCTCGGACACGAACTGGAAGCCGCCGCCGTCGGCCTGGTAATCGAAGATCAGAGCGACGGCGAGGGCCAGCGCCACGCCGGCGAAGACCACCCCGACCAGCTTCAGCAGACGTTCGTTACCGCCGGGGAGGAGGGCCACAACGGCGGCGCCCAGGGCCGGGATGACGACCAGCAAGGTGAGGATGGGAAGGGACTCTGACATCTACCCCGCCCTCGCCACTGCGTAGGCCAGGATGGCCACCGCGCCCACGGCCACGGCCAACGCGTAGTTGCGAACGAAGCCGGACTGCACGGTGCGCAGGCGACTTCCGCCCGCCCTCACCAGCGCTCCCACACCATTGACCGTGCCGTCGATCACCTTGGCGTCGACCACGAAGGCGCTGAAGTTGGCCAGGGCTCGACCGGGGGTCTCGATCACTTTCCGGTAGAGCTCGTCGACGTACCAGGCGTGGCGCAGCACCTCGGGCTCGACCGCCGACTCCTTCACCCGTCCCCGCAGCCAGATGGCGAAGGCGATGCCGACCCCCGCCAACGCGGCGATGGTGGTCACGGCGATCAGGCCCAGCTTGGTGCTGTTGCTGGAGGCGAACGTGTGGGGGTGGGCCAGCACCGGTTCGAGCCAGTGCTCGAGGGGTGTCTTCAGGATGCCGGCGACGGCGGCGAGCACGGCCAGCACGATGAGCGGATAGGCCATTGTGGGGGGCGACTCGTGGGGCTTGAAGTCGCCGGCGGCTCCGTGCCCAACGGCAGGATCGCCGCCCCCGTGGGCGCCGGCGGCAGGGGGCTCCTGATGGGGCGGGGCGTGCGCATCGGTTGGCGCCTTCTTCCACCGCTCGCCGCCGAAGAAGACCAGGAAGACCTGGCGACTCATGTAGTAGGCGGTCATCAGGGCGGTGATCAGGCCGATGAGCCACAGCAGGCGGTTCTTCTCCCACGCCCCGAGGAGGATGTCGTCCTTCGACCAGAACCCCGAGAACGGGGGGACGCCGGCGATGGCCAGCCAGCCGACGATGAACGTGCCGCTCGTGATGGGCATCCACTTGCGCAGGGCGCCCATGCGCTTCATGTCCTGCTCGTCACCCATGCCGTGGATGACCGAGCCGGCCCCGAGGAACAGCAGCGCCTTGAAGAAGGCGTGGGTCACCATGTGGAAGATGGCGGCGATGTAGGCGCCCGAGCCCACGGCCAGGAACATGTACCCGAGTTGGGAGACGGTGGAGTAGGCCAACACCTTTTTGATGTCGTTCTGGGCGCAGGCGATGGTGGCCGCGAAGAAGGCGGTGAGCGCCCCGACCACCGCAATGAGGGTGAGGACCGCCGGGGCCATGTCGAGGATGGGGTTGACCCGGACCATGAGGAAGACGCCGGCGGTGACCATGGTGGCGGCGTGGATCAGGGCCGAGACCGGGGTGGGGCCCTCCATGGCGTCGGGCAACCACACGTAGAGCGGGATCTGGGCCGACTTACCCACCGCCCCCACGAACAGGAGCAGGGCGATGGCCGAGGCGGTGCCCTTGGCCAGCGTGCCCGCCTCCTCCAGCACGGGCACGTAGTTCAGCGAGCCGAAGGTGGCGAAGATCAGGAACATGGCCAGCATGAACCCGAAGTCGCCCACCCGGTTGGTGACGAAGGCCTTCTTGCCGGCGGTGGCCGCCGATGGTCGCTCGAACCAGAAGGAAACGAGGAAGTACGAACACGCCCCCACGCCCTCCCAGCCCAGGAAGGTGAGCAGGAAGGAGTCGGAAAGGACCAGCATCAGCATGGAGAAGGCGAACAGGTTCAGGTAGACGAAGAACGTGGGGTAGCGCTCGTCGCCGTGCATGTAGCCCACCGAGTACAGGTGGATGAGGGCGCCGACGCCGGTGACGAACAGGGCCATGGTGACCGAGAGAGGGTCGACCAGGAACCCGACGTGCACGTCGAGGCCGCCCACGGAGATCCAGGTGTACAGCTCCTGCTCGAAGCGGCGCTCCTCGCCGGAGAGGCCCATGAGGTCGAAGAACACGCCCACGGCGACGATGAACGAGCCCACCATCATGGCCGTGGCCAGGTAGCCGGCCTTCGGGTCGCCGAGGCGCCGGCCGGTGGCCAGCAGGATGAAGAACCCCACCAGCGGCAGGGCGGGGATGAGCCAGACCGCGTGCATCATCGGTGTTTGGCCCTGCGATGAGGCGTAAGCCGATGAGCCATGGATCTGCCCTTCAGCAGGGATATGTCGTCAGCGGTGGCGTCGGCGCGGCGGCGGAAGATGGACACGATGATCGCCAGCCCCACCACGACCTCGGCGGCCG
>JBBQRO010000028.1:0-34688 GCA_038214685.1 Acidimicrobiales bacterium | reverse complement strand
CCGAATCAGCGCAGGGGGATGGCTGCCGTCATACCCAGGCCCAGGGCCTTGATCCGGTAGAGGTCGCGCTCGACGATGACCTCCTCGGAGGAGGTGACGAGCACCGGCGCGGTGGCCCGCTTCAGCGAGTTGTTCACGTGGACGGCCCGGCGTTGCCCCGGTGGCACCACGATAGCCGTGCCCACCAGGAGCGGCGAACCGTCGGCCAACACTTTCAAGGTGACCGACGCCGGCCGCTCGCCCGGGTTCTGCACGACCACCCACTGGTCGGTGGTCTCGTCGGCGGCGCCGGCTGCGGTGGCCCACCGCTTGGCCGGCAACCGGGCGCCGAGAGTGATCGACGCGCCGGTGCGGGGGCTGGGCGCGGCGCCGTCGATCGTCCGCTCGACCACCACCTCGGGGCCCTCGAGGGAGCGGACCGTCACCGCGTGGGGGACGCCCTTGGGGATCCGGCTCTCCTCGGCCGCCACCACCGTGAGGCGGGACTCACGGGGAACGGTGAGGCGGAGGGGCTCGGCCTCACCGGTGTCGAGAGCGAGCACCAGTTCCACCTGGGCCTCGGTGCGGCCCGGGTTGTACACGTGGAAGCGTTCGCTCTGGTCGTCGGTCACCATGCCCTCGGGGAAGTACCAAACCGGCCCGGGCGCGGCTGCGCCCAGGCCGACGGAGATCCCCTTGCGCCCGGCGGTGCCGTCGAAGGTCTGGACGCGGCCGACAACCAGCCGCCCGGTGCGGGCGACGAGGCTGACCGACACCGACTCCCTTCGCTGCACGAAGTCGCCGACGTTGATCGCCGTCAGGGCCTGGCCCCGCACCAGCAGGCCGGTGAGGGCCTGGGGGGAGACGATGCCCTCTTCGGTGCTGAATACCACGTCGACCACGGCGTCGTCCGGTAAGGGGTTCAGGGCCAGGAGGACCTCGGCCGCGTCCCGGGTCGTGACGCCCTCGGCGAAGTACCACGAGGAGGAGGCCGACGAGGCGCACGGGGACACGCTGTCGCCCATGGCGCCGGTCACCACCGCCTCGGCCACCGCCTCGCCACCGTCGAGCTCGATCAGGGCCGACGCGTAGGGAGACGAGACCACGTCGGTCAAACGGACGCTGGCCCGACTCGATGGCCCGACGGCGATGGGCGTCTGGCGACTCTCGCCCCGGTCGGGGAAGACCGTGACCGTGCCGGTGAGACGGCGGTCGCCGGCATTGGCCACCACGACGAGCCCCTCGCCGAGCGCGCCCGACACCGGCAGCCCCGGGCAGTACCACGCCGACGACCGGGCCGAGGCGGGGGCGGCGACGGGCACCTGCGAGCTGATGGCGGTGGCGCCGAGGGGGCCGTCGCTGCCGGCGCGCCGGTCGGCCATGCCGCCGGCCACCAGGATCGCGGCCAGCACGGCGAGCGCCGGCACCCGGCGGGTGCGATGCACGGGCCCTGCGCCCGGTTCCGGCTTCTCCGACGTCTTGGGGTTCTCGGCCGCGTGCCGCCTTCGGGGCCGCCTCATGCCCGGGAGCCGGTGAAGATCGGTATCAGCTGGGTGTCAGGCTCGAGAAGGGCGGGCCGGCTGCGGCTGCGCCATAGGAGGGACGCAGCGGCGGCCCACAGCAGGAAGGGGACCAGGGCGAGCGGCCACCGGTAGAGGGGGGTGCGGTAGCGGAGCCCGGCCGATCCGGCCGCGCCGGCCGTGAAGGCGTTGGCCACGCCGAAGGCGTCGACCCTGTCCGCCGTCTGCCCGCCCACCCGCAGCTCCCACCGGCCGGAGGGCGACTCGGCCAGCAGGACGGTGCCCGGCTCGGGCAGCGGACCGCTGAAGCGCACCGGGCCGCTGCCCTGCAGCACGGCCTGGCTCCCGGCCAGGTCTGCCCCGGTTCCCGGGCCGGAGCCCAAGGCGCCGGCGGCGGCGTCGGTGAGGAGGGCGCGGGAGGATCCCCACGAGACGTTCTCGTAGACGTCGAGCGCAGGGTCCGACGGGAGCAGGCGCAGATCGAGCTGCGAGCCCAGGGCCCGGGTGAGCGCCGCCGGGACCCCGAGCTCCGGCTCGCCGTCGTCGGTGGACAGTTGTTTCGGTACCACGATGTAGCGGACACCCATGGGTGCCAGGAGCCGGCCCAACCGGGCCGTGCCTCCTTCGCGGGCCACCCGCACGGCGTCACCCATCGAGTCGGTGGCGGCCGACGGCGGGCCGGGCCACAGATCGGTGACGTCGGGTGGCCCGTTGCGCGACGTGGCGTAGGCCACGCCCTGCGCGCCGTCGAGGGCCCAGCCGTCGAGGGGAAGGGTGGCCGGATCCCCCACCCAGAGCACGCGGAAGGCCCCCTCCTCGGCCAACGCCGGCATCCACCCCACCGACCGGGCCACCTCCGCTGAGGTGAGGTTCCACATGCCGCTCGTCGACGCGCCGATGATCGGGAGCACGGCCGCCACCAGGGCCAGGCCGCCGGCCAGCGGGGCGGCCTGGCGCCAACTGAACCGGTAGCCCCGCAGGTCGACCTGGGCCGCCGCCGCTCCCATGGCCACCGCGCCGGCCAGGGCCGCCGCCGCCGGGGCCAAAAGGAGGTCTGGGTCCTGCAGCTGCAGCGGCAGCCACCCCCGGCCGCCGGCCCAAGCCAGGCCCACCCCGAGCAGGGCGACGGTCCAGAACCGCACGGCCCAGGCGAAACGCCAGGATCGCCCGACGAGCAACGGCATGGCGGCGACGGCCAGGAGGGCCCATCCGAGCAGCCCGGCCCCGATGGGCCCGACCTGGAAGCGCAACAGGGCGCCCAAACCGGGGGCCCGGCTGGGCAACCGGCCCACGCCGGCCACCGTCGACCATCCGTCGGGCAGAGCCAGGGCCGCCGACCAGGGCAGGAGCAGGACGAAGGCCACGACCACGCCGCCGATGGCCCCTCGCACGGCGCGGAACGCGGCGCCGGCGCCGCCGACGAGCACCGATCCCAGGACCAGGCCCAGGGCGGCGACGACGACGGCCAGAGCCATGCCCGGCACGAACGCGCTCACCGCCGCCAGCGGTACGCCCAGCAGGAGGTACGGGCGCCAAGCGGGGGCCCCGCCGGCCCGGCGGCTCCGGCGACCGCCGCCGGTGCCGGTGCCGAACGGCTCGATGTCGGCCATACGGGCGAGGAGCAGGAGGAACCACGGCATTGCCGCGTAGGCCAGCAGGCCGGTCCACCGGCCGCGGGCCAGCGCGTTGTAGGGGAGGGGCACGGCCAGGACGGCAATGACCGCAGCGATCCGGGGCATGGTGGAGTCGAGCGGTCGGGCCAGCCGCCATGCGCCCAGGGCGGCCACCGGGAAGGCACCCAGGACGAGCACCTTGGCCAGCGCCCCCATGTGGCCGAGGAAGGCCAGCCCGAGGATGCCGAGCAGGCCGAAGGCCGGGGGGGAGGGGGAGGCGGAACCCATTCCGGTGGTGCGCCAGCCGTCGAAGAAGTGGGTGAGCAGGGTGGACGGCTGCGGGAACGGAGCGAACTGCCCGACCGCCGGCAGGCGACCGGTCAGCAGGTTCCGGCTGCCGATGAGCAACCCGACGGTGAGCAGGCACAGCAGCAGGGTGGCGGCCCGGGCCGGACCGCGACCGACCGATTCCACCAGCTCGTGGCCGACCTCCACCAAGTGGCGGGCCCGTTCCTCGGCGTGCAGCCGCCGTTGGAGGTAGAGGGTGAGCCGGGAGCTGCCGCGGGCCTGGAGGCGGCGTACCTCGGAGTCGGGCACGGCCCGGGTGCGACGGACCACGGCCCGCAGCGGACGCAGGTCGCCCAGGTGGCGGAGGTTCCAGAACCAGGCGCCCACCACTTCGCGGGCCTCACCGCCGCGCCGGGCGACCAGGGCGACGATGGCCTCGACGACGGTGGCGACCATGGCCTGGGGCAGGACCCTGAGGAGGTGGAGCCACGTGTAGCTCTTCAGCATGGCCCGGAGGTGGTTGCGGGGCTCGAGGCGGGCCCGCTGCGGATCGGCGCCGGGCTGCTCCTTGGCTGCCTCGCGGTGGCGGACCCGGGCCTCGGGGGCCACAACCACCCGGGCGCCGGCCACCTGGGCCCGCCAGCAGAGATCGACGTCGGCGCCGTAGTCGGCCATGGCCGGGTCGAAGCCGCCGAGCTCGGCGAACAGGTCGGCACGCACGAGCAGGCAGGCCGACGAAGCCGCGAACACGTCGCGCACCGAGTCGTGCTGCTCCTGGTCGAGCTCTCCCCGGTCGACCAGCGGGGCGCACGACCCGGTCTTGTCGACCGACAGCCCCACACTCAGCAGCCGGTCTTCGTGGTCCCAGTCGACCAGCTTGGGGGCCACGATGCCGGCGTTGGACCGCAGCGACTCCTCGACCATGATGCGGAACGCTTCGGGCTCCGGGGCGACGTCGTGGTGGCAGAAGACCAGGAACGCCGCTCCCTGGACGGTGTCAAGCACGTCGTTGGCCGCCGCCGCGAACCCGGGCGGCCGCCCCTTCCGGTCGGGACGGCGCAGGAAGGCGTCGGGCAGCACGCCCGCGACGCGAGGACCGGGGTCGTCGCGGCCGGCGCCGTCGATGACCAGGACCGATTGGTTCGGGTAGTCCTGGGCGCCCACCGCCCGCAAGGCCTCTTCGAACCACTCACCGGGCTCATCGGCCACGACGACCGCGACCAGGGGCGGTGCAGATGGCTGCGGATCCATTTCTCGACCCGAGGCTAGCCGGGCCACCCCTGGCCCCCGGGGCACCCCGTTCGTGGTTTCCTGGTGGGGATGGATGACGCCGCCGCCACGCTCCGGGATTCCCTCTACACCGCCGTGGGCTTTGCCGTGCTCGGCCTCCAGCAGGCCCAGCTCCGCCGACGGGATCTGCAGCGGGACCTGGCCAGGCTGGCCGTGGAGGTCGACGAGAAGGTGGAGCCCCTGCTGGACGACGTCGTGGCCCGGCTGCCCGAGGACCTCCGCCCGCTCGTCGCCCAGGCCCGCGCCGCCGCCCTGACCGCCCGGCGCTCGCTGCTGGGCCAGGACAGATGACGCTCAGGTGGTTGCTCAGGTGGTGCTGAAGGGCCGGTTGCTGGTGGCCACGCCGAACCTGGGTGACTCCAACTTCGAGCGCACGGTCGTCCTGGTGCTCGAACACGGCGCCGAGGGGGCGCTCGGAGTGGTCCTGAACCGGCCTAGCGACCTCGACCTGGCCGAGCCGCTCCCGGAGTGGGCCCGGGCCGCCGCCCATCCGTCGGTGGTGTTCATCGGTGGCCCGGTGGCGCCCACCGCGGCGGTGTGCCTGGCTCGTCTCGGGCCCCACGGGCCGGCCGAGGGCTGGGGGCCGATGATCGGACCGGTGGGCACCCTCGACCTCGACAGCGACCCCGACCAGGCGATTCCCCGTCTGGAGGAGATCCGCGTCTTCGCCGGGTACGCCGGCTGGGGGCCGGGCCAGTTGGAGGACGAGATCGTCGACGGTGGGTGGTTCGTGGTCGACGCCGACCCTGCCGATGCGCTGTCGCCGGCCCCCGAGCACCTGTGGACATCCGTGCTGCGCCGCCAGCGCGGCACGCTGGCCCTCTTCGCCGCCTATCCCGCCGATCCCACCCTCAACTGACGGGCGGTCAGCTCACCTGACCGAGCGGTAGACCTCGGCATGGGCCGCGGCTGAGGCCTCCCACGTGTGGCGGGCCGCCACCTCCAAGCCGAGCCGGCGCCGCTCACCGGCCCCCGGCCCACCGTCGATGGCTGCTTCCAAGGCCCCGGCCAGGCGCTCGGCGTCGCCGGGAGGGGCCAGGAGGGCGGAGCCGGCCGCCACTTCCTCCATCACCGTCCCCGAGGTGGTGACCACCGGCGCCCCGCAGGCCAGTGCCTCGAGAACGGGCAGCCCGAAGCCCTCCTCCAGCGAGGGATAGGCCACCGCTGACGCTCCCCTGAGAACCGCCGGCATGTCGTCCTCGGCCACGTAGCCCAGCATCCGGACCCGCCGGCCGTGGGCCGCGGCGGCCACGGCCTGCTCGACCGCGGCGATCCCCCAGCCGCGCGCTCCGGCCAGGACCAGGGTGAGCTCGGCCCGTGAGCCGGCCAGCCGGTCGAAGGCCCGTACCAGCGTCGGCACGTCCTTGCGGGGCTCGAGGGTGCCGAGGAAGGCGACGTAGGGGCCGACGATCCCGGTCCGGGCCCGAGCGGCCTGGTCGTCGCCCGGGTCGTCGGGGCGGAACCGGGTGTGGTCCACGCCGTGGGGGATCACGTGGACGGGCGCCCGGGGCCGCACCCGCTCGTCGAGCAGGGCGGCGGTGGCGTCGCTGACCGCCACCAGCGCCCCGGCGCGCCGCGCCGAGGTGCGGATGGCGGCCCGGAAGAAGGCCACCTTGGTCCGTTGGTGCCACTCGGGGTGGGTGAAGAACGACAGGTCGTGCACGGTCACCACCGCCGGCAGGCCCAGGGTCAGGGGCATGGTGTAGTGCGGCCCGTGGTGCACCTCGACGCCGAGGCCGCGCACGAGGCGAGGCAGGCCGACCTGCTCCCAGCCCAGGCGGATGGGGCGTTGGGCCGGCCCCCGGGCCACCACCTGTGCCGGCCACCGGGCCGTGTCGCCGGCGCGGGACACCACGGTGAGGTCGACGTCGGCCCGCTGGTCGAGCGCGGCAGCCAGCGCCAGCACGTAGCGGCCCGCCCCACCGGGGGGGTCGGGAACGGCGCTGGCGTCGAGGCCCACCCGCACCGGGCCGGTCGTCACTCGACCGCCGCCCACAGCTCCACGTGGCCACGGGCGGCGCGTTCCCAGGTCAGGCCGGCGGTTCGTGCCCGGCCGGCGGCCACCAGCCCCGCCCGCTCGTCGCCGTCGACGGCCACTCGCAGCAGGGCGTGGGCGATGGCGTCGACATCGAAGGGATCGACCTCCAGGGTGGCGCCGCCGGCGCTCGGGACGGCGCTGGCCACCACCGGGGCGCCGCAGGACATGGCTTCGACGACCGGGAGCCCGAAACCTTCCCGCAGAGGCACGTAGGCCATGACCCGGGCCCGCCGGTAGAGCGCGGCGAGAACGCCGCTCTCCACCCCGCCGGCCAGCACCACGCCGGGCCTGCCTTGGAGCTGAGGGCCCCAGCCCGCAGGCCCGACCACGACGAGCGGCCACGGCTCCGGGAGCCGGTCCCGGGCCTGGTCGTATGCCGCCAACAGTCGGGGCAGGTTCTTGCGGGGCTCCAGGGTGGAGACGGTGAGCAGGAAGCCGTCCGATACCCCGAGACGATCCAGCAGGGCGTCGGCGCCCTCGTCGTCGGGCGGGGCCAGGTGGTCGCAGCCCTCCTCCACCACCTCGACGCGACCGGGGCTGGCGCCGGCGGCCAGCAGGTCGTCGGCCACTGTCGCCGAGGGCACGACCAGGAGTCGGGCCCGCCCGACGGCCCGGCCCAGGGCAGCCTCGTGCCAGCGTCGGCCCCGCTCGGGATAGGCGTCGGGAAAATGACGCCAGGCCAGGTCGTGGACCATCACCGACAAGGGCACTGTGCCGGGAGGGGGGATGGCGAACGACGTGGCGTGCACCACGTCGGGGTGCCCTGGCGGACGCCCAGCGCCCCGGTCCCATGCCCGCACCAGCACCGGCGCGGGCAGCAGCGAGGTGATCACCGGTGGACCGAGCGCAACGAGGGCGTCGGGACGGCCACGAGGGGGTCGGCTGGCCCAGAGGGTCAGGTCGGGAGCGGCCTCGTCGCCCCGGCTGGCCAGGCCCTGCACCAGGCCGCGCACATAGGTGCCGATGCCCCCTGGGACGGGCCGGCGAAGCTGCTCGGCAACGATCAGGACGCGCACGAGCCGTTGCTAGGCCCGGAACGTCGACGTCGGCGGGCCGTCACAGCCGGTCGGCGGCGCGCCTGGGGCGGACAGTGGGACTACCCGCGCCGGCGGCGCCGGCGAGCGGCCCGCCGGCGCTCGTCAGGCGGATCGGGCGGGTCGCTGCGCTCCGGCGCCACCGCGGCCGGCGACGTCAGGGCGGGAGGCGCGTCTTCGGAGTCGGGGGGAGGGGGAGGCGGGGCAACCGGGGGCGGCGGAGGGCGCAGTTCGGCCACGATCGCATCGCGGTGGCGGGCCAGCTCGTGGGGGAGGTCCTGCACGAGGCGCCGACCCAACTCGGTGATGGCCCGCCGCAGCTCGGCCGTGGCCCCGTGGACCTCCTCGGCCACCGTCGGGCGCAGTGCGGACTCCAGGTGACGTAGCCGTTCGTCGATGGCGTCGAGGCGGCGCTCCAGCCCGGCCAGGGGCTGCTCCGCGCTGGGACTCTGGTCCGGCGGGGGCGGAGGCTCCATCGGCCTGCCAGCCTAGGTGCTCATGGGCCGGCTGCGGATGAGGGGCACGACGTTTCCATTGGTCCGACCCCTCGTCATGGGCATCGTCAACGCCAACGCCGATTCGTTCTCCGATCCAGGGGCCCGCACGGTGGAGGCGGTCCTGCGCCGGGCCCTGGCCCTGGTGGCCGACGGTGCCGGCGCGCTCGACATCGGGGCCCAGTCGGCCATCACCAACCGCCAGCCCGCCGATCCGGACGACGAAGCGGCGGCCGTGGTACCCGTGGTTCGTGCCGTCGTCGACACCTGCCCAGGGGTGCTGGTGTCGGTGGACACGTTCAAGCCGGCGGTCGCCCGGGCCGTCCTCGATGCCGGCGCCCACCTGATCAACGACGTGTCCGGGCTTCGTCACCCGGCCCTGGCCCGGCTCTGTGCCGACGCAGAGGCGGGCCTGGTGGTGATGCACACCGCCGCCCCGCCGCTCGTCCGCCGCCAGGATCCCACCTTGTACCGGCGGATCGGCGACGACGTGGCCGCCTTCCTGGCCGAGCGGGTTGCCCGCGCCCTCGCCGCCGGAGTGGGTGCCGATGCCACGGTGGTCGACCCAGGCGTGGACTTCACCAAGACCCCCGCCCAGACAGTGGCGCTCCTGCGCGATCTCGGGCCGATCGTGGCCATGGGGCGTCCCGTCCTGCTGGCCCTGTCGCGGAAGGACTTCGTGGGGGCCCTCACCGGCCGGCCGCCGGCGGAGCGCGACCCCGGCACGCTGGGGGCGGTGGCCGCCCTCCGCCACGTGCCTGACCAGATCCTGCGGGTCCACGACGTGGCCGGGACGGTGGACCTGTTGCGGGTGCTCGACGCCATCGCCGGGACCGAGCAGGTGCCCACCGACCTGGTCCTGGCCGAGGACCTCCGCCACCAGCGCTGAGTGCCCCGGACCGGCAGACATGCCAGATGCGAGCCACTCCCCGGGTGACGGTGTCGTCGGCCCGCCCCGTCGGCACCGGATCGGCCACACCTCGCAGACCGTAGAGCGTTCAAGCGTGTGCACCTTGCGTTGTGATTCGGGCCGGATCCGGCTGTTTCACGACGCAAAGTGCACACGGATCCCGATTGGCTCGGTCAGGGGGGGTTGACCGAGCCGCCCGGGGATCGATCGGTCGAGGGGACCGGGGAGGGCCGGCAGCCGGGGGGCGGGTTCCCGGCTGCCGGCGGGGGTGATCAGGCCGCCGGGTCTCCATCGCCGAGCTCGAGGGACTGCTGGTGTCGCTCGGCGGCCCAGGCCGCCGCATCGCGGCACAGCGCGGGATGGAACCTCCACCGGGCCAGTTGCTGCTCGGTGGCGTCGACGTCTTCCCCCAGCTCCAGCAGGCTGAGGGCCAGACGGCGGCTGCGGCGCCGCTGTTGCTCGTGCGCCGGCGTCTGCAGCTCGGATTCCTGCCACGCCTGATGGGCGGCGATGAGCTCCGGCGACAGGCGCAGGATCTGGCGGCGGGTCAGGGGCGGCAGCTTGCGACGCACGGCGAGGACTCCGTCGGGGCGGGCTTCGGCCACGTCGAACTGGCAGCAGCGGGACAAAGCCCGCATGAACGGGGAGTGGCGTCCGCCTCGGGAGCCGAGACCGAGGGACGATGCGGTCGAGGCCAAGTCGAGGTCGAACCCCTCGGGGGAGGCGTCGAGGCGATTGGCGAGCAACCGGACGAGCCACGTCGTCGATGGGCCGAGGATGCCGAGCCAGAAGCGCTCGACGTAGGCCGAGCGGGGATCGTGGCCGAGGGCGTCGATGACGCCGTCGGGCCAGGGGCGGACGGGAAGAACGGCGACGGACGCGACGTCCGCGGGGAGCAGGGAAACCGTGCTCAAGAAAGCCTCCGGGTACGGGGGGAACACCGCCAACAGGGGGGAGAGATGCCGGGGAAGCTCTCGTTGCATTTCATTACACTTCACCCTGCGCTATTCTGTCAAGGGTGGATCTGGCCAGGGAGATCGTGCACGGGTCGGAGCGGATCGTGGCCCTCACCGGCGCCGGGATCTCCACCGACTCGGGCATTCCCGATTTCCGGGGCCCCCAGGGGGTGTGGACCAAGGACCCGGCGGCCCAGCGCAGCTCCAACATCGACGACTACGTGGCCGACGCCGAGGTTCGCCGGCGGGTGTGGCAGTCGCGTCTGTCGTCCCCGGCCTGGACCGCCCGGCCGAACGCCGGCCACCTGGCCCTCGTCGATCTCGAACGCCAGGGGCGGCTGCGCGCCCTGCTGACCCAGAACATCGACGGCCTCCATCAGTTGGCGGGCAACGACCCGGCGCTGGTCGTCGAGCTCCACGGCACCATGCGGGAGGTGGCCTGCCTGGCCTGCGAGGACCGGGGCCCGATGGAGCCCGTGCTCGACCGGCTGCGGGCCGGCGACGACGACCCGCACTGCCGGCGCTGTGGCGGGTTGCTGAAGTCGGCCACCATCTCCTTCGGCCAGTCGCTGGTGGCCACCGACCTGATGAGGGCCGAGAAGGCGGCGTTCGACTGTGACCTGCTGCTGGCCGTCGGCTCCAGCCTCACCGTCTCCCCGGCCTGCAACCTGGTCGACCTGGCCTCGGCCACCGGCGCCAAGGTCGTCATCGTCAACGCCCAGCCCACGCCCTACGACCGCGGGGCGCACGCCGTCGTCCGGAGGCCGATCGGCGAAGCGTTGCCCGAGCTCGTGCGCCCCTGATCGCCGAACTGGGAATGTCGACCTGCGCGGTAGGGTTTCAAGGTCTGAGCTTTCTTAAGGTCTGAGCCCACTGCCCAAGAGGATCGACAACCATGCCCACCTTCCGTGACCTGCTCGCGTCGGCCAAGTCCTCTATCCGCGAGGTCGACACCGAAGCCGCCGCCGCCGCCATCGCCGCCGAGCCCGCCACTGTCGTGCTCGACGTCAGAGAAGCCGACGAATACGAGCAGGGCGCCCTGCCCCACGCCGTGCACATCCCCCGGGGCTTCCTCGAGAGCCAGGTCGAGAGCCGGCTCACCGACAAGGACGCCCCGGTCGTCGTCTACTGCGCCGGTGGCACGCGGTCGGCCTTCGCGGCCCGAACCCTGGGCGAACTGGGCTACACCGACGTGGTCTCCGTTGGCGGTGGCTTCAACAAGTGGAAAAACGAGAACCGGGCATGGGCCGCGCCCCGTACCCTGACCGCCGATCAGCGCAACCGCTACCAGCGCCACCTGCTCCTGCCCGAGGTGGGCGAGACCGGCCAGCAGAAGCTGCTCGACGCCAAGATCCTGCTCCTCGGCGCCGGCGGTCTGGGCTCCCCGGCCGCCCTCTACCTGGCCGCCGCCGGCGTGGGCACGCTGGGCATCGTCGACATGGACGTGGTCGACGAGTCCAACCTCCAGCGCCAGATCCTCCACAACCTCGACCGGGTCGGCGACCGCAAGGTCGACTCGGCCAAGAAGACCCTGGTCGGCCTCAATCCTGATGTAGATGTCGTGACCTACGACGTCCGCCTCGGTGCCGACAACATCCTCGACGTGATCGACGGCTACGACGTGATCGTCGACGGCACCGACAACTTCCCCACCCGCTACCTGGTGAACGACGCTGCGCTGCTCAAGCGCATCCCCGTGGTCCACGGCTCCATCTTCCGTTTCGACGGCCAGGTCACCGTGTACGCCCCCTACGTCGGCCCCTGCTACCGGTGCCAGGTGCCCGAGCCGCCTCCGCCCGAGATGGCGCCGTCGTGCGCCGAGGCGGGCGTGCTGGGCGTGTTGCCCGGCATCGTCGGCTCCATCCAGGCCATGGAGGCCATCAAGCTGGTGCTCGGCCTGGGCGACCCTCTCGTCGGCCGCCTCCTGGCCTACGACGCCCTCGAGCAGTCGTTCCGCACGTTCAAACTCAACCGAGACCCGGCCTGCCCGGCCTGCGGCCCCGATGCCGGCGAGATCGTCATCGCCGAGTACGACGAGCTGTGCATGCCTCATCCCAAGAAGCCGCCGGCGGCGTAGGCCGCTATTCGACGGTAGTGGTCACCATTTCACCCTTCATCGACGACTATCATGCCGAGGAGCACTCTTCGGCGACAGTCTCGGGCAAGTAGGTGGAGAACGTGGCCGACGAGGTCCTCCCACCGCAGCCGTCGACTTCTCCGACACCGAGGTGGCCCACCAACTGTTGGATGCGACAAAGCCTTCTTGGCGCCGGACGAGGCGTTGGCGAGAGGGCTCCACCTGGTCCTTCCCCATCGGGCGTGACGCGCCCTCTGCCCGAACGCGCCCCGCATCACGGGTCGGCACCGGCGCTACCCTCACTTGGTGCGCCATGTGCGGAGCGACCTTCCCGGCTCTGAGCTGGTGGCGGAGGGGTTGGTCGACTTGGGAGCTGGGAGGCGGACCGTCGCCGCCCTCGTGGTTTCGATCGGGGCGCCCCGATTGGGTGCCTTGGGTTTCGAGGTGCCATCACCTATCGACGACGCCGAGCACGCGCTGTTCCTCCTGCTGGCCGAGTCGGATCCCGACGCCGCCCACGGGCGTTACAACGCACCCCTCCGGCGGTTGGTCAGTTTCGAGCACGCGGCGACGTGCGTCGCCTAGCCACCGCCGAGCGCATCCGGACGTTCCTCTCGCGATTGGGCGGGGCGCCCAGGCCGTCGCCAACTGGAGCGGGGACACGCTCGCGATGTGGTCGACGTCGCCGCCATGCTGGCACGGGGGCCGGTCTCGCCGGCGGGGCTCCTCTCGTTCCTCGACACCATCGAGCCGGAGCTCTACCGGTTCCCGGCCATCGACCCCCCAACCCTTCGACGAGCGGTGGAAGCGGCCACGCATCGTTCCGCCGGCTCCTGATCAGGCCGGCCTCCTTCAGCTCGACGCGCCCCGCATCACCGGGCCGGGGTCGTCGGGCGACGTCACCGCCAGGTCGGTCGGCGCCGGAGCGTCGGGGGTCTTGCGCCGGGTGAAGCGCCGGCGGCGCTCCCAGCCGGGGGAATCGTCGGCCGTCCGGGGGTCGAGGAAGTCGCGCAGGCCGTCACCGGCCAGGTTGAAGGCCAGCACCATGATGGTGATGGCCAGGCCGGGCCAGGCCAGGAGCATGGGCGCCTTGTCGAGATAGGCCCGGGCCTCGGACACCATGGCGCCCCACTCGGCGGTGGGCGGGGCGATGCCGAAGCCGAGGAAGGAGAGCCCCGACACGGCCAGCAGCACGCTTCCCATGTTGAGCGTGGACAGCACCACCACCGGTCCGACCAGGTTGGGGGCGATGTGGCGCAGGATGATCCGAAAGCGCGACGCCCCCACCGCCCGGGCCGCCTGCACGAAGTCGCGGTCGCGCAGCTTGAACGTCATGCCCCTGACGATCCGGGCGTAGCCGGTCCAGCCGATGGCGGCGATGGTGATGATGAGATTGCGCAGGCCCTGGCCGAGCAGTCCCACCACCACCAGGGCCAGGATGAGGAGCGGGAGCGACTGGAGCACCTCCACGATCCGCATGATCACGCTGTCGGCCAGTCGGCCGTACATGCCGGCCACCATGCCCAGCAGCAGGCCCAGGATGGTGATGCCCGCGGTGGCGGCCAGGGCCATTCCGAGCGAGAGCCGGGCGCCGTGAAGGATGCGCGAGAACTCGTCGCGACCCACGTGGTCGGTGCCGAGGGGGTGGTCCATGCTGGGTGACGCGAACCGGTTCCCGAAGTCGGTGGCGTTCGGGGGGTGGGGGGCCACCCACGGGGCGGCGATGGCGCCGAACACGAAGAGCACCACCACGGCCATCCCCACGACCGCCGAGCGGTCCCGTAGGAAGCGGCGGAACCCCCGACGCCGGACGGTGAACTCGCCGATGCCCTCGTCCGCGATCTCGGATGACGTCATGGCACTAGCCGTGGTCATCGCCGGACTCCAGTCGGATGCGAGGATCGAACAAGCGGTAGGAGATGTCGACCAGGAGGTTCAGGACTATGTAGATGGCCCCGGCGAAGAGCACCACGCCCAGGATCATGGGATGGTCGCGCTGGGAGATGGCCTCGAAGGTGAGGCGACCCAGGCCCGGCCAGGCGAAGATCACCTCGGTGATGAGCGCCCCGTCGAGCAGGCCGGCCAACAGGCCCCCCAGCAGCGTCACCACCGGGATGCTGGCGTTGCGCAGCCCGTGGCGGACCACGGCCTGGATGGAGCTGAGCCCCTTGGCCCGGGCCGTGCGCATGTAGTCCTCGGTGAAGACCTCGAGCAGGCTCGATCGCAATAGGCGGGACATGACGGCCAGCGGCCCGACGGCCAGGGCCACCGCCGGCAGCACGTAGGTGTCGAGACCGCTCCGCCCGGCCACCGGCAGCAGCCGCAGGTTGGTGGCGAAGACGATGATGAGCACGTAGGCCAGGACGAATCCCGGAACCGACGCCAGGATCAGGGCCACGAACCGCATGCCGTGGTCGGCCCAGTGGCGGTGGGCCATGGCCGCCAGGACCCCGAAGGGGATGGCGAGAAGAAGGACCAGCAGGAACGCGGCGCCGGCGAGCTGGGCGGTCGCCGGGACCCGGTCGCTGATTTCGTCGAACACCGGGGTCTTCTTGACGAAGGAGTTGCCCAGGTCCCCGGTGACCGCCCCTGCCAGCCAGCTGGTGTACTGCTCGACGAAGGGTCGGTCGAGCCGGAGCTCGGCCCGGGCCCGGGCCACATCGACCTCGGTCACCTCCCCGCCCGGTGACGTCCGTCGGGCCAGCTCCTCAGCTGGGTCCCCTGGTGCCGCCGACACCAGGGTGAAAATGCAGAACGAGAGGGCCAGCAGCGTGGGAATGGAGACGAGCAGGCGGCGGGCGACGTACCGCCCCATTGTCTAGCCGGTCGTCTTCGTCAGGCTGAACCAGGTCTGGTTGGTGAACGACGGGTGTGGCTCACCGAGATTGACGTTCTTGTTCATGCCGTAGATGCGGAACGCCCCGGCCAGGGGGACGACGAGGTGGTCCTCGTTCGAGAGGATCCTCATCATGTTGGCCGACGCCTGCTGGACGTCGGCGGTGGTCTTGGCCGCCCCAGCCTTGGCCACCTCGGCCTCGAACGCCGGACCGTTGGCGGTGACCGGCGCGGCGTTGGGTGCGAACTGCACGTTGGTGGGGCTCTTCGAGTTCATGCGCAGGACCGGGAGGAACGCCGGGTTGCCGTCGTTCTGGTTGGGCGGCTCGAGGTCGAGGTCGAAGTCGCCCTTGCCACTGGCGTACAGCGTGCTACGCGTGGCGCCGTCGGGCGTTTTGAGGATCACGGTGTCGACGCCGATGTCCTTCAGGTTGGCCTGGATTACCAGCAGGGCCGACTCCGGCACCTCTTGCTGACCGAGGAGCCGGACCGACAGCTTCTTGCCGTCGCGCTCCCGAATGCCGTCGGCCCCCGGCTTCCAGCCGGCGTCGTCGAGCACCTTCTTGGACCGGTTGATGTCGCGCGGGAGCTCCTTGACGATATTGGCGGAGGAACCGAGGACCGATTCGGGGGCCATCCACCGACCGGGAGCCCCGTTCCCGTCGAGCACCACGTCGACGTAGGCCTTGCGGTCGATGGCGTAGTTGATGGCCTCACGCACGGCCAGTTCCGAGGTGACCCGGCCCTCGAGCTTGTTGACGTAGAGGAGATGGTTGCGGCCGGGCTTGGACCGCACCACGCGGAAGTTGCTGTCGGACTCGAGCGACTTGGCTGCGTCGGGCGGCAGGTCGATCACGAAGTCCACCTGGCCGGCCTTGAGGGCCTCGAGCCGGGTCTGGGGGTCGGGCAGGAACTGGAAGGTGATCCGCTTCACCTTCGGCTTCTCGCCCCAGTAGTTCTCGTTGCGCTCGATCACCGCGGTCTGGGTGGGGGTGTAGCTGACGACCTTGTAGGGGCCGCTGCCGTTGACCGGCATGGTGTCGTTGTGGGTGCCCTTGGGCACGATGGCACCCTCGGGGTGCACGATCTGCTCGGGAATGCGCAGGTTGGGCTGGACGGGCGTGAAGTCGACGGTGAAGTCGTCGATCTTCTTCACCGAGTCGGGGCCGAGGGTGTTGGCCACCGTAGAGAGGGTCTTGCCCTCGAGCTGGCGGACCCCCCACGTCCATACCACGTCGTCGGCCGTGAACGGCTGGCCGTTGTGGAACGTGACGCCCTTGCGCAGGAAGAAGCGGGTGGTGACGCCGTCGGGCTGGATCTCCCACCGCTCGGCCAGGCCGGGGCGCAGGGTGTAATTCGCCTCCAGGTAGACCAGCGGCTCGTAGATGGTGGCGTTGAGCACGTACATGTAGTGGTACGACTTGGCGTCGGTGCCGCCCCCGGGCCAGGTGTCCTCCCCGGCGGCGATGCGGACCTCGGCGTTGAGATCGGGCTGCCCGCCCGCCTGGGCCCCCGAGCCCCCCGACGAGTCCGAACTCGAGCCCCCACCGCATGCCGCGGCGAGCAGGCCCAAGAAAATGGCGACGATGACGGCCTTACGACGCATAACTTCTCCCCCAGGACGAACGGCTACTGAGCAGATGGCGGTCCGGCGCGTTCGTACCGGTCCTCTACCGCGATCTTGTCATGGAAGCAGAACGGCTGCACGCCACCTACTGTCTCGGCAATGCCGCCGATTCTGGAGATCGCCGATCTGGAGGTGACGTTCCCGACCGCCGAGGGCGATGTGTCGGCCGTGCGGGGCGTCAACCTGACGGTCGAGCCAGGCCAGGTGCTGGGCGTGGTCGGTGAGTCGGGCTCGGGCAAGACCGTCACCATGCTCGCCACCCTCGGCCTGCTTCCGGGGACATCCCGGGTCACCGGGTCGGTCCGCTTCAAGGGCAAGGAGCTGCTGGGGCTGGCGCCTTCGGAGTTGCGCAAGGTGCGCGGCTCGGGAATCGCCATGATCTTCCAGGATGCCCGCACATCGCTGAACCCGGTGCACACCATCGGCCACCAGATCGTGGAGGGCATCCGCATCCACCATCCCGAGGTCAGTCGCAAGGATGCCGCCAAGCGGGCTGTCGAGCTGCTCGCCCTGGTGGGCATTCCCCAGCCCGACCGGCGGGCACGCGACTATCCCCACCAGTTCTCGGGTGGCATGTGCCAGCGGGCCATGATCGCCATGGCCGTGGCCAATAACCCCGACGTGCTGGTGGCCGACGAGCCGACCACCGCCCTCGACGTGACCATCCAGGCCCAGATACTCGACCTCCTGCGCGACATCCGTCAGGAGAAGGGCGTGGCCATCGTCATCATCAGCCACGATCTTGGCGTGGTGGCGGGCCTGGCCGACCGGGTGGCGGTCATGTACGCAGGGCGGGTGGTCGAGCGGGGCACGGTCGACGACGTCTACGCGCAGGCCCGCCATCCCTACACCCGGGGCCTGCTCGCGTCCATCCCCCGGCTCACCGACACCAACCGGGGCCCGCTCGTCTCCATCGGCGGTGGGGCTCCGTCGTTGCTGCACCTCCCCGACGGCTGTGCCTTCCATCCCCGCTGCGGGCACGAGCGGCCCAACTGCCGGGTCGACGACCCGCGCCTGCGCCGGGTCGGCCCGGTGGAGGCCGCCTGCCACTACGCCGAGGAGATGGGCCCCGTGGCCGTCACGCCATGAGTGACCCGATCCTCTCGGTGCGGGATCTGGTGAAGGAGTTCCCCAGTCGCGGCGGCGGCAAGGTGCAGGCGGTATCAGGAGTGTCCTTCGACCTCATCGAGGGCGAGACGCTCGGCCTGGTCGGTGAGTCGGGGTGTGGCAAGTCCACCACCGCCCGCTGCGTGCTCCGCCTCATCGAGCCCACCAGCGGCGAGGTGCTGTTCCGGGGTCGCGACGTGCTGGCGCTGGGCCGCAAGGATCTGCGCAAGCTCCGGGCCGACCTGCAGATCGTGTTCCAGGATCCCTACGCCTCCCTCAATCCCCGGATGCAGGTCTGGTCGATCGTGGCCGAACCGCTCATCGTCCACGGCATGGCGGCCAAGGCGGCCAAGGCCCGGGCCGGGGAGCTGCTGGAGCTGGTCCGCCTCCGCCCGGAGCACGCCAGCCGGTACCCGCACGAGTTCTCCAGCGGGCAGCGCCAGCGCATCGGCGTGGCCCGGGCCCTGGCCCTTGAGCCCGACGTCCTGGTCCTCGACGAACCGGTTTCCGCCCTCGACGTGAGCATCCAGGCCGGCGTGCTCAACCTGCTCGAGGAGCTGCGGCACCGGCTCAACCTGTCCTACCTGTTCATCGCCCATGACCTGTCGGTGGTGCGCCACATCTCGGACCGGGTGGCGGTGATGTACCTGGGCAGGATCGTCGAGATCGGCCGGCGCGACGACATCTACGAACATCCGTCGCACCCCTACACCCAGGCGCTGCTGTCGGCCGTGCCGGTGCCCGATCCCATCGTCGAGCGCAAGCGCAAGCGCATCGTTCTGGTCGGGGATCTGCCCAGCCCCTCCGACCCGCCCTCGGGCTGCCGCTTCCGCACCCGGTGCTGGAAGGCCCAGGACATCTGCGCCGAGGAGGAACCCGCCCTCGTCGACCGGGGCCAGGGCCATCCCGCCGCCTGCCACTTCGCCGAGGAGCTGCAGGTCGTCCCTTGACCCCAGCGGCGATCGCGGTGATGAGCCGGCGCGCTGGCAGTCAGCTGATCAGTGTGGGCGATTCGGTGCAGGATGTCACCGCGAATCGCCCACTCTCGTCGAGATCGCCGTGAGGCCGAGCCCGATGCGCAACTTCGACCCGCGCAGGGTCGGCGCGCTGGAGTGCCGGGCCTGGGCGGCGTACTACCGGCGTGAGTGGGCTGCGGTGCTGCTGGCCGCGGTCGGCCTGGTCCGGGCCGGGTTCGCCATGAGCTGGTCCCGCACGCTCCACGGGGCGTGGCTGGTGCTTCGGGCCAACCAGAAGTGGGCGCCGGTCGACAACGACGCGGCCGGGGCCCGACGGTGCATGGACCGCTTCTATCGGCTGGTGGCGCGGGACTCGGGGGAGTCGCTCGACACCGCGGAGGCGGCCCGGCGGGAGATCGCGTGGTGGCGGGCCCATCGCGCCGTGCAGCAGGGACCGGCGGCCGAGCGCGATGTGCGCCACGCCGAACTGGTGGAGTCGCTGACCGACCTGTACTCCTACCTCTACGGTGACGATCGCCACGCCGTCCGCCCGGCGGCTGTGCTCCGGGCCGAGGCCATGGACGTCTCAGACGAGTGGGTGGCGGATGGGTGCGACCCCGCCAGCCCGCTGTTGGTCCAAGAGCGGGCCCTGCTCGTGCGCTCCTACGCCGCGCTGCTGGCGGTGGTGCACCGCCAGTCCTCCTAATCTGAGCCCGTGCCCGTGCGCTTCGTGATCCTCGGCGGGGGCCCGGCCGGCAACCAGGCGGCCACCACCGCGGCCCGCCTCGGCGCCAAGGTCACGGTGGTCGAGCGCGACGTGGTCGGCGGCGCCGCCCACCTCTGGGACTGCATCCCGTCCAAGGCCATGATCGCCACCGGCGGGGCGATGGCCTTCGTGGAACGGGTGCCGGGCATGGGGCTGGCCGCCCTCGACGCTGACATCGACACTGAGGCCCTCAAGCGCCGGATCCTCGCAATCGAGGAGCGCCTCCGCACGTCGGTTGAGGACCTCCTCGCCGATCAGGGGGTGCGGGTGATCCGGGGCACGGGCCGCCTCACCGGACCGCACACCGTGGCGGTGGACACCGCCGACGGCAGCGAGGAGATGGAGGCCGACGCCATCCTGGTGGCCACCGGGAGCCGGCCCCGCATCCCGGAGTGGTGTCGACCCGACGGCGACCGCATTCTCACCACCCGCCAGGCGTACCCGCCGCCGGTGATGCCCGAGCACCTGGTGGTCATTGGATCCGGTGTCACCGGCGTGGAGTTCGTCCACATGTTCGCCTCGTTCGGCTGCAAGGTCACCCTCGTCGTGAGCCGCCAACAGGTCCTGCCCAAAAAGGACCCCGAGGTGGCGGCTGCCCTCGAGGAGGAGTTCCTGCGCCGGGGCGTCCGGCTGCTCATCGGCGCCCGGGCGGTCGGTATCGACCGCACCGAGGACGGGATCGCGGTGCGATGCGACGACGGTCGGGTGGCCAGCGGCAGCCACGCCCTCCTCGCCATCGGCTCGGTGCCCAACTCCGAAGGTCTCGGCCTGCAGGATGCGGGGGTGGAGGTCGACGAGTGGGGCTACGTGCCGGTCAACCAGCACTGCCAGTCGAACCTGCCCCACGTCTATGCCGCCGGCGACGTCTCCGGCAAGCTGCCGCTGTCGTCGGTGGCGGCCATGCAGGGCCGCAAGATCGGCGAGCACATCATGGGCATGCAGGCTCGCGATCACCGCCACCTGGACTACGACAAGGCGCCCCAGGCCGTTTTCACCGAGCCCGAGATCGCCGAAGTGGGGATGGCCGAGGCCGAGGCCTTCGCCACCGGCAGGAAGATCCGGGTCACCAAGGTGCCCTTCTCGTCGAACCCCAAAGCCCTCATCAACAACGACGCCCGCGGGTTCGTGAAGATCGTCTCCGACCCGGCCACCGGCATCGTGCTGGGTGGGTCGATCGTCGGCGGCCACGCCGCCGAGCTGATCTCGGTGCTCGCCTTGGCGGTCAACTGCAACCTCCGGGTGGTCGACGTGGTCGACAGCCTGCTCGTGCACCCCTCCGTGGCCGAGTCGCTGAGCGAGGCGGCGGAGTAACCCGACCCCACCGAACTGGTGACAGATTTACACGCTCTGGCGTGTAAAACCGTCACCAGTTGGCCTTGGGGGGAGTGCCGGCTACTCGATGACGAAGAGCACGTCGCCGGCGCTCACGTTGTCGCCGGGTGCCACGTGGACCTCGGTGATGGTGCCGGAGCGCTCGGCGTCGACCTCGTTCTCCATCTTCATGGCCTCCAGCACGCACAGGGCCCGGCCCACCTCCACCGCGTCGCCCACCGCCACCAACACCTCGATGATCGTGCCCTGCATGGGCGCGACGACACGGCCGGCGCCGGCGGGCCCGGCCGCGGCCGGGCCCGGCCCGCCCCTGGGGCGCGGGGCTGGGGCGGCGGGTGCCGTCGACCCGGCCTGCTCCGGCAGCCAGACCCGCACCTCGTAGCGCCGGCCGTCGACCTCGACGGCGACATTGCGGGCCGCCTCAGTCTCCTGGGAGGCGCCGGCGCCGGTGCGGGTCGAGGACATGTCGGAGAAGTCAAGGGTCTCCTCGACCCAGCGGGTGGAGTGGCGGTTCTGGACGAAGTCGGGGTGCTCCAGGATGCGCAGGTGGGCGGCGATGTTGGTGGCCACGCCCTCGATCACCATCTCCCGCAGGACCCGCAGCATGCGCAGCCGGGCCTCCTCCCGCCCTGCACCCCAGGTGAGCGCCTTGGCAATCAGGTTGTCGTAGTGCTGGGTGACGGCGTCGCCCTCGCCGTAGCCGGCGTCGATGCGCACGCCGAAGCCGCCGGGGCGGGAGAAGCGGGTCAGGGTGCCCGGGGCGGGGAGGAACTTGCCCCCGGCCACGTCCTCGGCGTTGACCCGGCACTCGATGGCGTGGCCCCGGGGGTCGAGGCTCTCCTGGGTGAACGACAGCGGCGCCCCGGAGGCCACCCGGAGCTGCTCGGCCACCAGGTCGATGCCGCACGTCAGCTCGGTGAGCGGGTGCTCGACCTGGAGGCGTGTGTTCATCTCCAGGAAGAAGAACTCGCCGTTCTGGGTGAGGAACTCCACGGTGCCGGCGTTGGTGTACCCGCAGGCGCGGGTGACGGACACCGCCGCCTCGCCCATGGCTCGACGGAGCTCGGGCGTCATGCCCGGCGCCGGCGTCTCCTCGATCAGCTTCTGGTGGCGCCGCTGGCTCGAACAGTCGCGCTCGCCCATCCACACCGCGTTGCCGCGGGTGTCGGCGAACACCTGCATCTCCACATGGCGTGGCCAGTCGAGGTACCGCTCGAGGTAGACCTCGTCGCTGCCGAAGTAGGCCTGCCCCTCACGACGGGCCGAGTCGAGGGCCGGGGCCGCCTCCCCGGGCCCGGTCACCACCTTCATGCCCCGGCCGCCGCCGCCGTAGGAGGCCTTGATGGCCACCGGCCAGCCGTGGGCGGCGCCGAAGGCCAGGACCTCCTCGGCCGTCGTCACCGGGCCATCGCTGCCCGGCACGACCGGTACGCCGGCAGCGATGGCGGCGACGCGCGAAGAGACCTTGTCGCCCATGACCTCCATGGCTTCAGGGGGCGGACCGACAAAGGTCGCTCCCCGGGACGTCACCGCGCGTGCGAACGCCGGGTTCTCGCTGAAGAACCCGTAGCCGGGGTGCACGGCATCGGCCCCGCTGGCCGTGATGGCGTCGAGGATGGCGTTGGTGTTCAGGTAGCTGTCGGCTGCCGTCTCACCGCCCAGGCCGTAGGCCTCGTCGGCCAGGCGGACGTGCAGCGACCGGCGGTCCACCTCGGAGTACACGGCCACGCTGGCGATACCGAGCTCCTTGCAGGCTCGGATCACCCGCACGGCGATCTCGCCTCGGTTGGCGATCAGGACCTTGGTGAACATGCGTGCCTGGTCGCTGCGGTCCTCCGCTCCGCTTCGGTCCTCGCTCATGCTCCGGCAATCATGGCCCAGCAAGAATGGGGGTCCAGTGCCCCACGCCCGTTTCTCCGAGGTTCGCTGGTTCGACGAGGTCGACTCGACCAACCGGGTGGCCGCCGATCTGGCCCGGAGCGGCGCCGCCGACGGGCTGGTCATCGCGGCCGACCACCAGACCGCCGGGCGGGGACGGAGGGGTCGTGCCTGGGAATCGCGGCCCGGCGCGTCGCTGCTCGTCTCGGTTGTGCTCCGCCCGGTCCCGGCTCTGGTCACCCTGGCCGCCGGCGTGGCCGCAGCCGAGGCATGCGAAGTCGTCGCCGGCGCGGCCGTTCACCTCAAGTGGCCGAACGACGTGCTGTCCGGCGACGGCAAGCTCGGGGGGATCCTGTGCGAGCTGGTGGGCGACGCCGCTGTGGTCGGGCTGGGCCTGAATCTGGGCTGGGCCCCTTCGGGCGCGGCCTGCCTGGGGCCGCACGTCAACCGCGACCAGCTGCTGGTGGCCTGGCTCTCGGCCCTCGACGAACCCTCCGACCTCCTGGCCCGCTACCGGAACCGGTGTTCGACGCTGGGCCGCCGGGTCCGGGTCGAGTTGCCCGGGGAGTCGGTGGAGGGGACGGCGGACGACGTCGACGCCCAAGGCCGACTGGTGGTGGACGGGCGGGTCATTTCGGCCGGCGACGTGGTCCACCTCCGGTAGCACCCACCGACATCTAGTGGTCAGATGCGACTTTGACCAACGGTGGGTCCAGACGGTCTGATCCTCACGGATCCAGGTCGGTACCCATCAACACGTCGAGCGCCGCCGACGCAGCGGCGGTGAGTGTTCCGGGGCAGGCCGGCAGCGGCCGGCCGTCGACGGAACGGATGGGCTGGACATTACGCGTGCTGGAGGTGAGGAAGGCCTCGTTGGCGGAGGCCAGCGCCGTCGGCGGCAGGTCCTCCTCGACGGCGTCCACCAGTTCCAGCACCAATGCCCGGGTCACGCCGGCCAGGCAGCCGGCGGAGAGGGGAGGGGTCACCAACCGGCCCCCGATGCCGACGAAGATGTTGGAGCCGGTTCCCTCGCACAGGTTGCCGGCCACGTTGGCGACGATCGCCTCCTGGGCGCCACGGTCACGGGCGTGGGCCAGGGCCACCACGTTCTCGCCGTAGGAGATCGACTTGATCCCAGCCAGGGCCCCGCGCTCATTGCGGGGCCAGGGGGCGATGGCCACGTCGGCGACCGGGGGCCAGGCCGGGAGAGCACCACTGGCGACGATCACTGTGGGCTCGACAGAATCCCGGTTCGTAGCGAGCGGCGAAGGTCCGCCGGTCACCGTCACCCGCAGCCGGCCCTCCTCGATGCCGTTGGCCCGGATGACCTCGGCCATGGCTGCCAGCAGCACCGACGCCGCGGGGCACGGCAGGCGCGCACCGGCCGCCGAGCGGGCCAACCGGTCGAGGTGGCGGCGGGCGGCGAAGGGCCGGGACCGCGTTACCCGCAGGGTCTCGAAGACCCCGTCGCCGGTGAGCAGGCCCTGATCGAACGGCGACACTCGCGCCGCCGCCTCGTCGAACAGGGTCCCGTCGATCCACAGGATGCTCACCCCGGGCCGCCGGCGGCGGCGATGCTCATCTGGCGCCGCCGCCGGCGGCGGCCCGAAGCAGGCGGCGCGCCTTGAGCTCGGTTTCCTCCCACTCGCCGGCGGGTGTGGAGTCCCAGGTGATGCCCCCGCCCGTGCCGAGGTGCAGGTGCCCGTCGTCGACCCAGAAGGTCCGGATGGCGACGTTGAGCTCTCCGGCGAGGGTGTCGGTGTCGACCCGGCCGACGGCTCCGCAGTAGACGCCCCGGGGCACCGGTTCGAGGCGGCGGATGACGTCGAGTGCGGCCAGCTTGGGCGCGCCGGTGACCGATCCGGGCGGGAAGGTGGCGTTGAGCAGCTCGGCCCAGCCCACCCCGGGGCGCAGCCGCCCCCGAACCTTGCTCACCAGGTGGTCCAGGCCGGGGTGTTGCTCCTCCCGGCACAGCTCGGGGACCTCGACCGACCCGTACTCGCACACCCGACCCAGGTCGTTGCGCATGAGGTCGACGATCATCACGTTCTCGGCCCGGTCCTTGGCCAGGAACGCTTCACCCGGGGCAGCCGTGCCCTTGATGGGGCGGGTCTCGACGATGTCGCCCCGGCGGCGGAGGAACAGCTCAGGCGATGCCGAGGCCACCTCGATGCCGGCCGAGACGACGCGAACCGTGGCCGCGTGAGGAGCCGGATTGGTTTCGGCCAGGGCGCCGGCCAGGCCGAGCAGGTCGAAATCGGCAGGGAGGGGCGCCGACAGCCGGCGGCAGAGGTTGACCTGGTAGACGTCGCCGTTGGCCACCCCCTCGCGGATGGTTCTGACCCCTTTGGCGAAGGCCTCCTCGTCCATGCTCGACGCCCAGGCGCCGGCGGGCACGGGCGTGAGCGGGGCGGGCCCGGGTCGGGAGGCGGAGATGGCGACGTCGAACCGGGCGCAGACCGGGGGGGCGTCGAACGGCAGGACGACCGCCCACTGACCGTGACCCGGTGCGTCGAGGACGGTAAGGTCATTGGTGACGTCGCGCAGGCCGGTCAGCAGGCATCCGCCCACGACGGCCATGTCCACCCGATGGATCCTACGAGAGAGGCCATGACCCTGCCTATCGCCGTGCGGCCGTGGCGCGAACGGATCCGGGGCGCAGTGACCCGCGAACGGATTCGTTCGCAGTGACGCAGCGGTGGTGACCGGCCGCCCGGTGGCGGAGACCGAGGGGGTTCGCATCGCCGCGACACGCGCCAGCGAGCCTCGCAGCGACCGCGACGGTGCCCCGACGGCTGACCGGGCGGCCCCGGTCATCGTCCCTGTCGTCGCACGGAGGCCGGGCGGGCCGGTCTCGCCGTCTCGCGCCAGGGTCCTGCGCCAGCGTCGCCGGCGCCGGCGCCTGTTGATGACCTTCACCGGGTTCACCGCCGTCTGCACGCTTCTCGTCGGCGTCGGCTACGCCTACGTCCAGCACAAGCTCGACCAGATCCGGCGTCTCGACATCGCGGCCTTGGGTGCCGACGCCCCCGGATCGGTGATGAACGTGCTGCTGGTGGGCTCGGACACCAGGGCCAACCTCACCGGCCCCGAGGCGGTCCAATTTGGCCAGGACCTGGTCGAAGGTCAGCGCAGCGACACCATCATGGTCCTCCACATCGACCCCCGGGAGCAGCGGGCGGCGATCGTGTCGGTTCCCCGCGACCTGTACGTGCCGATCGCCGGCACCGGCTATTCCGATCGGGTCAACGCCGCCTTCACCACCGGTGGCGCCGACCAGCTCGTGGCCACTCTGCAGCAGACGCTGGGCATCACCATCCACCACTACATGCAGGTCGATTTCGGGGGGTTCAAGGACATCGTCGACACGGTGGGCGGAGTGACGATGTACGTGCCCTATCCGGTGCGCGACGGCGGCAGCGGCCTCGACCTGGGGCGGGGCGGGTGCGTCGCCCTCGACGGCGACATGGCCCTTTCCTGGGTCCGCAGCCGGAACATGGAGTTCCTGATCAACGGCACCTGGCAGGCCGACGGCCGCGGCGACCTCGGGCGGATCGAACGCCAGCAGGACTTCATCCGCCGGATGATGAAGGAGGCGCTCTCCGCTGGCGTCGGCAGTCCGCTGCAGCTCAACCGCCTCATCAGCGTGGGCGTGCGCGACGTGACCTTCGACTCGGCGCTGTCCACCAAGGACCTCGGCGCCCTGGGCCGGCGCTTCAGCTCGCTCGACCCCGACAAGATAGTTCTCCGGACCCTGCCCACCGATCCCGCCGACATCGGCGGCATGTCCGTGCTCAAGCTCCAGGCGCTCCAGGCCCAACCCATGATCGACCTGCTCAACGGCAGGGCACCACTCGACTCCGTGGCGGGCCCGGTCGGGGGTACCGGCCCGCCGACCACCGCCCCGTCGGTTCCGTCGAGCACAGCACCGGCTTCGAGGGTCAGGGCGTCCGACGTGCGGGTTCGCGTGCTCAACGGGGTCGGCACCGCCGGGGCGGCGGCCAAGGCGGCGACCAGCCTCACCGGAGCGGGGTACGCCGTGGCCGACAAGGGCGATGCGCCGGCCCTGGCACCCAGGACCACCATCACCTACGCCGCCGGCCAGGTGGCCAAGGCAGAGCTGCTCCAGAGCGCCTTGCTCACCCCGGCTGTCGTCCGGGAGGACCCCACGCTCAGGTCGGTCGACGTCAACCTGCTCCTCGGGGCCGACTACTCGGGCATCCGGCCGACGGTGTCGACGGGCACGGCGGGCACGGCGGTCACCACTACCGCGCCACCGACCACGGTGGCCCCCCAGATCAATCCGGTCCCCCTCCCGAAAGGCACGACCGTCCCTCCCTGTTGAGGGGTTCGTCAGCGGTCGGGTGAAGTCGCCGCCCCGCCGCCCGGTCACCTACCGTTGGTGCGTGAGACTTCTCGTGACCGGCGGAGCCGGGTTCATAGGTGCCAACTTCGTCCGGTACTGGTCCGAGGCCCATCCCTCCGACCGGGTGGTGGTCTACGACCTGCTTACCTACGCAGGGAACCGGGCCAACCTGGTCGGCCTCGAGGACTCGGTGGGCTTCGTCCGGGGTGACATCTGCGACCAGGCCACCGCCGAGCACACCATGCGCGATGAGGGCATCGACGTGGTGGTCAACTTCGCCGCCGAGTCCCACAACAGCCTGGCCGTCCTCGACCCCGCCCTGTTTTTCCGCACCAACGTCCTGGGGACACAGTCCATGCTGGAAGCGGCCCGCCAGGCCGGCGTCTCCCGTTTCCACCACATTTCGACCTGCGAGGTCTACGGCGACCTCGAGCTCGACACTGACGAGTCCTTCAGTGAGGACTCGCCGTACCGGCCTCGCACGCCCTACAACGCGTCGAAGGCGGGCGCCGATCACGCCGTGCGGGCCTACTACGAGACCTACGAGCTTCCCGTCACCGTCACCAACTGCTGCAACAACTACGGGCCCTATCAGTTCCCCGAGAAGGTGATCCCGCTGTTCACCACCTTCGCCCTCGACGACGTGGCCCTTCCCATGTACGCCTCCACCAAGAACCGTCGGGAGTGGCTGCACGTCCTCGACCACTGCCGGGCCATCGAGGCCGTGCTGGAGCGGGGCCGCATCGGTGAGACCTACAACGTCGGCAGCGGGGTGGAGCGCAGCATCGAGGAGATCGCCGACGGCGTGCTCGCGTCCCTCGGCAAGTCCGGCGACCTCAAGACCATCGTCCCCGACCGCCCGGGCCACGACCGCCGCTACCTGCTCGACTCCTCGAAGATCCGCGACGAGCTGGGCTGGGAGCCTCAGGTCCCCTTCGAGGAGGGCCTGACCGAAACTGTTGCCTGGTACGCGGACAATCGGGAGTGGTGGGAGCCGTTGCGCGACCGGGCACCGGTGGTGGAGACCGACTGGGACGCCGCATCGCAGGATCCGCCGGGTACTTCCTGATGCGGATCCTGGTCACCGGTGCCGGCGGGCAATTGGGGCGAGAGGTGGTGGACCTGTGCGCCGCCGCCGGCGACCACGTGATCGCGTGCGACCACGCCACGCTCGACGTCACCGATCGCGACCGGGTGCTCCAGGTGGTCGGCGCAGCCGAACCCGACGCCGTGGTCCACGCCGGCGCCTGGACGAACGTCGACGGCTGCGAGACCGACCCCGACCAAGCCTACGCGGTGAACGCGTTGGGCACCCGCCATGTGGCTGAGGGCGCCCGCCTGGTCGGGGCCCGTATTTGTTACGTGTCGACGGACTACGTCTTCGACGGCACGGGCACCCGGCCCTACCGGGAGTGGGACGCTACCAACCCCCTCTCCGTGTACGGGCGGTCGAAGCTGGGCGGCGAGGCGGTCCTCGGCCCCGGCGACACCGTGTTGCGCACGTCGTGGGTCTGCGGCCGCCACGGGAGGAACTTCCTGAAGACCATCCTGACCCGGGCGGCCGAGGGCCGGCCGCTGACTGTGGTCGATGACCAGCACGGCTGCCCGACCTTCACCGAGGATCTGGCCGGCATGATCCGCCGGCTGGTCGTCGCCCGCCTGCCCGGCCTGTTCCATGTCACCAACCAGGGCCCCACGACCTGGTACCGCTTCGCCCGTGACGCGATCGAGGCCGCCGGGCTCGACACCTCCCTCGTCACGCCGATCACGAGCGCCGAGATGCGACCGCCCCGCCCGGCACCCCGTCCCGCCTTCAGCGTGCTCGATAACGCCGCCCTCCGGTTGTCGGGCGTGCCGTTGCTGGCCGACCATCACGAGCCGCTGGCGCGCCTGGCCCAGGAGCTCATGCAGCAGGGCCCGAGCGGCCCCTTGAGCGGGAGAACCGGCGCCATGGCATGAGCACCATTGCCGTCATCGGGGCGGGGTACGTCGGGCTGACCACCGCCGCTTGTTTCGCCCACCTCGGACACCAGGTCACCTGCGCCGACGTGGTGGCCGAGAAGGTGGAACGGCTCTCCCGTGGCGACATCCCGATTCTGGAAGCGGGAATGCCCGAGCTGGTGCGGGAGGGGATCGACGCCGGCCGCCTGTCGTTCGTGCTGGGCGCCAGCGCCGCGGTGGTCGGCGCCCAGTTCGTCTACCTCTGCGTCCCCACTCCCCAGGCCGAGGACGGCTCCGCCGACCTCTCCTACATCCGGGCCGCGGCCGCCGAGATCGGGCCGCTGCTGGCTCCCGACTGCATCGTCGTCAACAAGTCCACCGTTCCCGTCGGCTCCGCCCGGGTGGTGGAGGAGGTCCTCGGACGCGACGACATCAGCGTGGTCTCCAACCCGGAGTTCATGCGCGAGGGCTCGGCCGTCCACGACTGCCTCAATCCCGACCGCATCGTGATCGGCTCCCACGACCAGGTAGCGGCAGCTCGCGTGGCCGAGCTGTTCAGCGCCCTCCGGGCGCCGGTGATCGTCACCGACCCGGCGTCGGCGGAGACGATCAAGTACGCGTCCAACGCCTTCCTCGCGGCCAAGGTCACCTTCGCCAACGCTGTGGCCAACGTCTGCGAGGCGGTCGGGGCCGACGTCCGCGACGTCCTGCTCGGCATGGGCTATGACAAGCGCATCGGCTTCGAGTTCCTCAAGCCGGGGCCCGGGTACGGCGGTTCGTGCTTCCCCAAGGACATTCGGGCGTTGATCCGCATCGCTGAGGACGCCGGGTACGACTTCGGGCTCCTCCGTGGGGTCGATACGGTCAACACCGAGCAGTTCGCTCGCGTGGTGGCCAAGGTCGAGCGGATGGTCGGCGGCTCGGTCGAGGGCCAGACCATCGCCGCCTGGGGGCTGACCTTCAAGGCGCGCACCGACGATCTTCGCCAGTCGCCCGCCCTCGTGGTCCTCCACCGCCTCGCCGAGCTCGGAGCCGACGTGCGGGCTTACGACCCGGCCGTGACCCCGGCGTCGGCCGGCGCCGATTCCCGACTCGACGGCATCGCCGTGGGCGCCGACCCCTTCGGGGTGTGCGACGGGGCGGCGGCGCTGGTCGTGCTGACCGAGTGGGACGAGTTCCGCCGGCTCGACTTCGCCAAGGTAGCTGCTGCCCTCGCCCACCCGCGCGTGGTCGACGCCCGCAACCTGCTCGACCCCTCGGCGCTCCGCCGCCGAGGTTTCACCTACGAAGGGATAGGCAGATGAGTGGGAGGCGGGTCGTCGTTACCGGCGGGGCGGGGTTCCTGGGCTCGCACCTGTGCCGGGCATTGCTGAAGCAGGGCGACTCGGTCGTGGCGGTCGACAACCTGGTCACTGGATCTTTGGCCAACCTCGAAGGTCTCACCGGCGAGCCGGAGTTCACGTTCGTGCACTCCGACGTGAGCAACTTCATCCACGTGCCGGGACCGGTCGACGCCGTTCTGCACTTCGCCAGCCCGGCATCTCCGGTCGACTTCGACCGCATCCCGATCCAGATTCTCAAGGTCGGGAGCCTCGGCACCCACAACACCCTGGGACTGGCCAAGGACAAGGGCGCCCGTTACCTGCTGGCCTCCACCAGCGAGGTCTACGGCGACCCCCTCGTCCATCCTCAGCCCGAGACGTACTGGGGCAACGTCAACCCCGTCGGGCCTCGGGGCGTGTACGACGAGGCGAAGCGCTTCGCCGAAGCCATCGTCATGGCGTACCACCGCCACCACGGGCTCGACGTGCGCATCGTGAGGATCTTCAATACCTTCGGCCCTCGGATGCGGCCGGACGACGGGCGGGTGGTGTCGAACTTCATCGTCCAGGCCCTGGCCGGCGCGCCCATCACCATCCACGGTGACGGCACGCAGACCCGAAGTTTCTGCTATGTCGACGACGAGGTGCGTGGCCTGCTGGCCCTGCTCGACTCCGACCACGTCGGTCCGGTCAACATCGGCAACCCGACCGAGTTCACCGTGCTGGAGCTGGCCGAGAAGGTGCTGGCTCTCACCGGCTCGTCGTCGGATCTCCGTTTCGACCCCCGACCGGTCGACGACCCGGCCCAGCGGCGCCCCGACCTCACCCTGGCCCGGTCCCTTCTGGGCTGGGAACCCGAGATCGACCTCGACGAGGGCCTGGCCCGCACCGCCGAGTGGTTCGGTGGTCGCACGAGTGGGTGAGGACGGCTTCGATCCCGAGGGCCGCACCCTGTCGGTCATCGTCCCAGTCTTCGACGAGCGCAACACGGTGGTGGAGGTCCTCCGGCGCATGCGCCGGGTGGAGCTGCCCGTCCACCTCGAGATCGTCGTGGTCGACGACGGCTCGACCGACGGGACCAGCCAGGTGCTGGCTGCGCTGGAGGACTCGACGGTGCAGGTTGTGCGCCACCCGACCAACCTGGGGAAGGGCGCGGCCATACGTACCGCGCTCCAGCACGTTCGGGGCGAGTTGGTGCTGATCCAGGACGCCGACCTCGAGTACGACCCCGAGGACTGGCCCCGCCTTTTGCGCCCGATCCTGCGGGGCCGTTCCCAGGTGGTGTACGGCAGTCGGTTCAACGGGGAGGGCGGCAGCATGGCCGCCTCCGACTGGGTCGGCAACCGCTTTCTGTCACTAGCCACCAACCTGCTCTACAACACCAGCCTCTCCGACATGGAGTGCGGCTACAAGCTGTTCACCCGCAAGGTCCTCGACGACATCACCATCGAGTCGGACCGCTTCGACTTCGAGCCGGAGATCACCGCCAAGGTCCTTCGCCGGGGCTACCGGATCTACGAGGTCCCTGTGTCCTACTCGGGCCGGCTGGCCGGCGAAGGGCGGAAATTCAGTTGGCGGGATGGCGTGCGCGCCCTGTCGGCCCTCGTGCGGTACCGATGGGGCAAGCTGCGGTGACCGGCCCGGGAGGCCGGTCCGACAGCGGGGTCGGCCCGGGAGGCCGGTCCGACAGCGGGGTCGGCAGCGTCGGCGCCGTCGTGGTCAGCTACAACTCGGCCGCCTACCTGGTTGACTGCCTCCTCAGCCTGCGGTCCGAGGGGGTGGCCGAAGTGGTCGTCGTGGACAACGCCTCCTCCGACGGCTCCGTCGGCGTGGCCCGGAGCGCGGGCGCCGGCGTGACCGTGATGGAGACGGGCACCAATCTCGGGTTCGGCGCCGGCGCCAATCGTGGGGTGGCGGCCACGAAGAGCGACTACGTGCTCATCCTGAATCCCGACACCGTGGTCGAGCCGGGCATGGTCAAGGCGCTGTCCGAGGCGCTCGACCGCGACGATGGCCTGGCCCTGGTCGGCCCCCGGATCGAGAACCTCGACGGCACCCTGTACCCGTCGGTCCGGCGCTTCCCCAACCTCGTCGTGGCTTTCGGGCATGCCTTCGTGGGACTGGTGTGGCCGGCGAATCCCTTCACCCGCCGGTACCGCATGCTCGACTGGGACCACGACCGCCCAGCGGCCGACGTGGACTGGGTCGGTGGCGCCTGCATCCTGGTCCGGCGTTCGGCGTTCGACCTGGTGGCCGGTTTCGACGAGGCCTACTTCATGTACGTCGAGGACGTCGACCTGTGCTGGCGCCTGGGCCGGGCCGGCTGGCGGATCGGCTACGAGCCGGGCGGGAGGGTGGCGCACGCTCTGGGGGGTTCCAGCCGGTTCGTGCCTTACCGGATGATCGCCGAGCACCATCGGTCCCTGTTGCGATTCGTGTCCAAGTCCAGCGAGGGGCTCCGGCGGGGCCTCCTGCCCGTGGTTGCCGCCGGACTGGCGGTGCGCACGGTGGCGGCGTGGGCCCACCACGCGATGGGAGCGCGCTCGACCTGAAGGTGCCATGGGCACCTAGTACGGTCGACGGGAATGGGAAAGGCATCTTCAGCGAAAAAGGTCGCCCGGGCGGCGCGCACCGGTGGCGGTCGGACGAGGCGAGGCAGCACCTCGTGGGTCTGGCCGGGCCTCATGGCCGTGGTGGTGCTCCTGGGCACCGCGGGCATCGTGTACAGCCGCGACCAGCGCCAGCCGGACAACACCCGCCCCTTCGCCGCCGCGCCCGGCCGGGCGGCCGACCACTGGCACGCCGCCGTCGGCTTCAACATCTGTGGCGCCTTCGCACCGAACCTTCCCGAGGGCGACGACCCCCTGGGCATTCATGGCCACGGCGACAACGTGGTCCACATCCATCCCTTCGGGGCCACCTCGTCCGGGAAGCGGGCCACGCTCGGGGTCTTCTTCGACTCCGTCGGTGCCGACGTCTCCGACGACGAGATCAAGTTGCCGGGACAGGACACCAAGCGCAACGGCGACAGTTGCGACGATGGTGAGGGCGTCATCCGCACCAAGGTCTGGGACACGCGCGATCCCGCCGACCAGGGTCGCATCGTCGAGGGCGACCCGTCGTCCATCCGGCCCCAGAACAACCAGCTCATCACCATCGCCTTCGGCAAGGCCGACGCCGACATTCCCAGGCCGCCGTCGGCACCGACCCTTGACAACCTGAGCGACGTCGGGCCGCCGGCGACCGCACCCACGACGACCACGATCGACCCGTCCGCCTCCTCGACCTCGTCGACCGTCGCCGCCGACCCGACCGTCACCGCCACCACGACGGCCGGCGACACCTCCACCACCACCGTCGCCCCCACCACGACCACCGTCGCCCCCACCACCACCACCAGACGCCCGTGAAAGCGGTGGTGCTGGTCGGCGGCACCGGCACGCGCCTGCGCCCCCTCACCCTCACTGCGCCCAAACAGGTCCTGCCCATCGTCGAGGTGCCGATGATCGAGCGGGTGCTGGCCTACCTCCAGACCCACGGTATCGAGGAGGCGGTGCTGTCGCTCGGCTATCTCCACGACGCCTTCGAGGCCCTGTTTCCCGAGGGCAGGGCGGGCGACGTCCGCCTCACCTACGCGGTGGAACCCGAGCCCCTCGACACCGCCGGCGCCGTCGGTTTTGCCGCAAGATCCGCCGGCATCACCGAGCGGTTCCTGGTGGTGAACGGCGACATCCTCACCGACCTCGACGTGACCGCCATGGTGGCCTTTCATTCCGAGCGGGGCGCCCAGGCCAGCATCTCCCTGGCCAAGGTGGCCGACCCCTCCGCCTTCGGGTTGGTTCCGGTCGACGGGGAGGGCAAGGTGGTGGCTTTCGTGGAGAAGCCGGCGCCAGGTGCCGTCGGGCCGAGCCTGGTCAACGCGGGCACCTACGTGCTGGAGCCGTCGGTGCTCGATCACATCGCCGAGGGTCGACGGGTGTCGATCGAGCGGGAGGTCTTCCCCGTCCTGGCCAACGCCGGCACCCTCTACGGGTTCGAATCGGCCGACTACTGGACCGATACCGGCACGCCAGTGCAGTACCTGCAGGCCCAGCTCGACCTGGTATCCGGCCGCCGCCCCGGGCCGCCGGCCCCGGGCGCCCGGGCCGGCGCCCACGGGGTCTGGACGTTGGGCGCCGCCGACTTCGCCACCGACGCGCGCGGTCCGGCCGTCATCGGCGACGGCGCATGGGTGGCCGCCGACGCTTCGGTGGAGGGCTCGGTCATCGGCGCCGGGTGCCGGGTGCACCCGGGGGCCCGGGTGCTCGACTCCGTGCTGCTCCCGCACGCAGTGGTGGAGAAGGGCGCAACGGTCAGCCG
>JBBQRO010000027.1:0-36290 GCA_038214685.1 Acidimicrobiales bacterium | reverse complement strand
CGACGGCTGCATCCCAGGCGAACTTGGCATGGGTCTGGATGAAGAAGGGGTAGCCGCCTGCCAGCTCGCGGAAGGCAGACAGGGCATCCGCGGTGAAGGCGACCCCCAAGGCGCCAGCGGGCTCAGCAATCGCCTGATCTTAAGCGTCGCCCACCAGCGGACCAACAGTTCGAAGGTCGAAAAGACGCTCGGCGTATGACTTGGCTTCCGAGAGCACCCGCCCGACCGTCGGGAGACCGGCGCCGACGATGAGCGCCGGCAGACCTTGCTGGTTGATGCGATGACAGGCACCTATAAGGCCTGCCAGCATGTCGACGCCAGCGTCTTGGAGCTCGTCAAGCATGATGATCGCCCCTGTTCCCTCGTCCCTTGCTGCCTCGCCGAGCTCGACGAGCAGTTCGCCGAGGTCTGTTCCGAGCGTTCCCGAGTCGGCCAAACCCGGTTCGGGCTGGACGTTGAACGCCAAGCCGCCGCGACTGACGGTCGCTCCGGCAGCCCGCATGAATGATGCAGCGATCCGCTTCAGCCGCTCGACCCGCTCCTGATTCCGGTAGTGGCGGCTCACCTGGCGGAGGACGTCGATGATTGCGTCGCCGAGCTGCTGGCGGAGGTCGGCGTCTGATCGGGCCTCGATGTGCGCGGTCGCCCATCCCATCTCGGATGCGATCGAGCGCCACCGCAGCAAGAGCACCGTCGTTCCGACGCCTCGCCGGCCCGACAACACCAATGGCTGTACCGGGTTCCCGATCTGCGCCCGAGCTATCAGGGTGGAGAGGCCAGCAAGAAGGTCATCGCGTCCCGCCAAGAACGGCGGAGGGGTCCCGGCGCGGGGGCGAGGAGGGGTTCCGGATCGGATCCACCCGCTCGCTTCTGGCCAGCAAACTTTTGCTACAGGATCCGGCTCGCACCGCCGATACGAGGCACATGATGATCTTTGTTGCGCTGCTCCTGTGGTTCGCCCTGTCGATCCCGGCCACCCTGATCCTCGGCCGTGTCATCGCAGCCGCTTCCCACGGCAGTCACGAGCCTGCACCCGCCCGACGGCACGCGATGACGGAACGCGCACTTTCCAGGTAGTTCCGGGCCCGAGCGCTCAAGTTCGAGGCCGGTGCAACCGACGATGGCAGGGTGATCAAACGCCGATCCGAATCCCGTTGGTTCGGCCACATGGTGGCCTCCACCGTGTTCGCCCTGGTGGCCATCGGCCTGACCTCCTCCGCCCAAGCGGGCGTGGCACAGGTGAGACAGCCTCCCGCACCGGTGACCGCTCCCATCGCCACGGAAATCGGCACCGTGGTTGCATCGGTCCAGGAGGACGCCAGCCCCGTCGCCGCAGCGCCAGCTGAGTCGGCCCCACCGGAAAACCCGGTCGAGCCCGCGCCTCAACCGGCTCCAAACCCGTGTGCGGACGCCCTCACCTGGGTAGGCGGGACGGGTCTGACGCTGACGACCGACGTGGAGTACCACTGTCCGTCCACCCAGTTCGCCCACCAGGGCGCCGCCTGCTTCGGCAACAGGAGCTTCTGTCCCTCGGGCGGCTTCATCGCCATCAACATGGCTCTCCTCGAGGGAACCAGCACCGATTACCTACGGCACGTCGTCGCCCACGAGGTTTGCCACATCCTCGACTTTCAGCGCACCGGGACCACCACCGAAGCGGCTGCCGACGCCTGTGCTGCGGCGCACGGCGCGCCGGCATGAACACCGTCGCCCCCCGCTCGTGGTCGGGTCTCAGGCTGCGAAGCGGACGTGGAGGTCGACGAGGCCGCGCAGGGTGAGGCTGTCGCGATGGGTGGGCTGGTCGCCGACCAGTTCGATGGTGGCGAAGCGGTCGAGCAGGCGGTCGACGACGATCTGGGCCTCCATCCGGGCCAGCGACGCGCCGAGACAGAAATGGATGCCGCCACCGAAGCTGATCGGGCTGCCCTCGGCCCGGCCCACGTCGAGCCGGTCGGGGTCGGTGAAACGGGCGGGGTCCCGGTTGGCCGCCCCCAACAGGGCCAGGACCGTGCTGCCGGCGGCGATGTGGTGCCCGTCGACGGACAGGTCCTCATAGGCGGTCCGGGCGGCAAGCTGGACCGGGCTGTCGTAGCGAAGCAGTTCCTCCACCGATGACCTGACCAGCGACCGGTCGGCCCGGAGGCGGTTGATCTGGTCGGGATGGCGGAGCAGGGCGAGCAGGCCGTTGCCGAGGAGGTGGGTCGTGGTCTCGAACCCCGCGGCGAACAGCAGGATGGCCGTGGAGATGAGCTCGCGCTCGCTCAGCTGGTCGCCCCTGTCCTCGACCTCGATGAGCACCGACAGGAGGTCGTCCTGGGGGTGGGCCCGGCGTTCGGCGACCAGGCCGGTGAAGTACTCGGTGAGGGTGGCGTCGGCGACGGTGGCCGCAGCCATCGCTTCGGGGGTCACGGTCAGCTCGAGCACGGCCGTGACCGCCCGCACCAGTGGTCTGAGGCCGGCGCGATCCTCGACGGGGACACCCACCATCTCGCCGATCACGGTGACCGGGAGGGGGAATGCCAGCGCTTCCATGACATCGACCTCGCCGGTCCCGAAGCCGTCGAGCAGGTCGTCAACCAGGGCCAGCACCCGAAAGCGCAGCGTCTCGACCGTGCGGGGCGTGAAGGCCCGGGTGGCCAGGCTCCGCAGCCGGGTGTGGTCGGGAGGGTCGGCCAGCAGCATGTTGGAGTGGTCACTCCGGAACCGGGCCTGCTCGGCACTCTGGGCGTCGGTCAGGCCCATGGAGGCTGCCGCGCCGGAGAAGTCCTTCCCGACACCTGACTGGCGGAGCAGCTGCTGGCAGTCGTCGTAGCGGCTGAGGGCCCAGAAGCCGAACATGCTGTGGTGGACGGGCGCCCCGGCCCGCAGCATGGCGTACCGGGGGTACGGGTCGGCCCTGCCCTCCGGAGTCGCCACCAGCTCGGCCAACAGGGCGTCGGCGGCGGCCGGGGACAGCGAGCTCATCCGATCAGTGCTAGCAGGCCCGCCGCCCGACGTTACGTCGCCATGACCGGCCTGGCCTCGCTGGAGGTGGCATCTGCGGTTGGCGATCCGCATTGGGGGATGCCTGTTTCACCTGCGCCTGAACGGGGAAGTGACTCCATGCAGGCTCGAGCCGGGTTGCTACGGGAACCGGGCCTGCATCGCTGACACGAGGTGCGTTGAATGATCGTCTTGGCCTTTTTGCTCTGGTTCGCACTGTCCATCCCGGCAGCGCTGATTCTCGGCCCCATGATCGCCACCACTTCCCGGGGCACCGACTGGCCCACTCCGGTCCAGCGAGGCGTCATGCCGCGGCCCCGCGTCTGCAGGTAGTCCTGGGCTGACTCGGCCCTCATCCCACCCAGTTCTCTCACGACACCGGGGGACCGGGGGACGAATCGAGCCCTACGGCTGCGTCGTCGTGACGATCGGCGAGACCGTCGTCGGGGGCGACGTCGTGGTCGGAATGGTGGCCACCGTGGAGCTGGTGGGCACGAAGGTGGAAGCGGTGGGAGGCGGCTGGGCGATCGTCGTCGTGGGCTCGGGCTGGGGCGCCTGGGTGGTGGCCGTGGTGGTCTGTACGGGCGGTGAGGTCGACGTCGGAGCTGCGGTGCCGGTGTTCCGGGGCGCAGTGGTCACGACCGGGGCCCGGGTGGTCGCCGTGGTACCCCCCGGCCCCGGGCCTGGGGCGGGGGCGACCGTCGTGTTGGTGGTGTCGAGGGAGGTCGACGTCGGCACTGAGGACGAGGTCGGGCCCAGAACGATGGTGTTGAGGGGACTGAACGTCGTGGTGGTGGTGGCCCGAACCGTGTTGGAGGACTGATTGGCCACCTGCTGCTTGGGCGAGGTGTCGGTGCCTGTGGCCACCTCGAAGAGGAGGGCGGCCAAGGCGATCGAAGCCAGGGCGTAGAGCCCTACATTGAAGCGGTACGGGCGATCGAGGGTCGACCACCAGCGAGCCAGGCGTTGCAAAGGAGAACCTCCGGGGGAGCCGGGTTTTGCGACAGCGTCCCGGTGGGAGATGCTACAGCCCATGGAACTTTGGCCAGGTCGACCCTACCCTCCCGGCGCCACATGGGACGGCGAGGGCACCAACTTCGCGTTGTTCTCCGAAGCGGCCGAAGGCGTCACGCTGTGCCTCTTCGATGTCGATGGCGTGGAGACGCGCATCCCGTTCAGCGAGGTGACGGCCCACGTCTGGCACGGCTACGTGCCCGGCGTGAGCCCCGGCCAGCGGTACGGCTACCGGGTGCGCGGTTCCTACGATCCGCGATGGGGGCAGCGCTTCAACCCGGACAAGCTGCTGATCGACCCCTACGCCAAGGCCATCGACGGCGAGCTCGACTGGGACGAGTCGGTGTTCGGCTACGCCATCGGCGGCACCGACGAGCACCCGGACCCTCGTGACTCGGCGCCGCACGTGCCCAGGGGCGTGGTGGCCGACACGCTCTTCCCATGGGGCGAGGACCAGCTGCCCCGTCGCCAGTGGCACGAGACGGTGATCTACGAGGTCCACGTCAAGGGGTTCACCGCCCTGCATCCCGGCGTGCCCGAGAGCCAGCGGGGCACCTACGCCGGCTTGGCCAGCCCGGCCGCCATCGAGCACCTCACCAACCTGGGCGTCACCGCTGTCGAGTTGCTGCCCGTCCACCACTTCGTGTCCGAGCACGATCTGATCAAGAAGGGCCTGTCGAACTACTGGGGCTACAACTCGGTCGGGTACTTCGCCCCCCACGCCGCCTACTCCTCGTCAGGCACCCGGGGCGAGCAGGTGCGTGAGTTCAAGGCCATGGTGCGCACGCTCCACGCCGCCGGCATCGAAGTGATCCTCGACGTGGTCTACAACCACACGGCCGAGGGCAACCGCATGGGCCCCACGCTGTCGTTCCGGGGCATCGACAACGTCGGCTACTACCGCCTGGTCGAGGAGAACCCCCGCTTCTACATGGACTACACGGGAACGGGGAACACGCTCAACGCCCGCCACCCCGAGGTGCTGCACCTCATCATGGACAGCCTCCGGTACTGGGTCACCGAGATGCACGTCGACGGATTCAGGTTCGACCTGGCGTCGGCGCTGGCCCGGGGTTTCCACGAGGTCGACCGCCTCTCGGCCTTCTTCGACCTCATCCACCAGGACCCCGTCATCTCCTTGGTCAAACTGATCGCCGAGCCGTGGGACGTGGGCGAGGGCGGCTACCAGGTGGGCAACTTCCCGGTGCTGTGGACCGAGTGGAACGGGAAGTACCGCGACGCTGTCCGCGACTTCTGGCGGGGCCAGGGCACGTCGTTGGCCGAGATGGGCTTCCGACTCACCGGCTCCAGCGACCTGTACCAGGGCGAGGGTCGGGGGCCCAGCGCCTCGATCAACTTCATCACCGCCCACGACGGGTTCACCCTGCGGGACATGGTGTCCTACAACGACAAGCACAACGAGGCCAACGGCGAGGGCAACCGCGACGGCACCGACGACAACCGCTCCTGGAACTGCGGGGTGGAGGGCGAGACCGACGACCCCGAGGTCCTGGAGCTGCGGCGGCGCCAGCAGCGCAACCTCCTGGCCACGCTCCTGCTGTCACAGGGCGTGCCCATGCTGGTGGCGGGCGACGAGCTCAACCGCAGCCAGGGCGGCAACAACAACGCCTACTGCCAGGACAACGAGCTGAACTGGATCAACTGGGACCTGGACGACGAGGCGCAAGAACTGCTCGAGATCACCACCCGGCTCATCGCCCTGCGGCGTGACCATCCCGTGTTCCGCCGCCGCCGGTTCTTTCAGGGCCGGCCCATCCACGGCTCGGACCTGGCTGACGTCGGCTGGTTCGGGCCCGACGGCACCCAGATGGACCAGGAACAGTGGACGTCGGGGGAACTGGTGGCCCTGGGCATGTTCCTGAACGGGGAGGAGATCTCCGAGCCCGGGCCTCGGGGCGAGCGGATCGTCGACGACAGCTTCCTGCTGCTGCTCAACGGTCCCAATCCGGTTGACTTCCGGCTCCCCAACGGGAAGTGGGCCAGCGCCTACGAACTCGTTCTCGACACCGCCATTGGCTACGCCCGCCACGAGAACGACCGCGAAGGCGTCACCATGCTGGCCGGCGAGGAGCTCTCTCTCTCCGCCCGCTCGGTGGTGATCCTGCGCAGGACCGGATGATCGACACCCGGCTGGGATCCCGCACCCCGTCGGTGGCGGCCGGTGACCCGCTCCCGCCGGTCCTGCGGGGCTGGTTGCACCTCGTCTGCTGCTTCCTCTCCCTGCCGGCGGGTGCGGTGGTCATCGCCGGCGCCGGCTCCGGACGGGCGCGCGGCGCCGCGGCGGTCTACGCCTTGGGCATGACGACCATGTTCGGGGTGAGCGCGGCCTACCACCGTCGACGGTGGTCGCCCGACGGCCGTCGCCGCATGCGGCGGATCGACCACGGAACGATCTTCCTGATGATCGCCGGCTCCTACACCCCCCTCTGCCTTCTGGCCCTGCGGGGGACCACCGGCTCGATCGCCCTCGTTGCCGTGTGGATCGCCGCCGGCGTCGGCTTCGGCCTGGCCCTCTCCGGGATCGCCGAGAAGGCCGTCGTCGGGCTCCTCTGCTACTTCGGCATGGGCTGGGCCATGGTCCTGGCCCTCCCCGAGCTGAGTCGCCAGCTCAGCGGCGGCCAGGTCGGCCTGTTGCTCCTGGGCGGGGTGCTCTACACCTGCGGCGGCATCGTGCTGGGCACCCGCCGGCCCAACCCCTCGCCGGTGTGGTTCGGCTACCACGAGGTGTGGCACGCCATGGTGGTCCTGGCTTGCGCCTGCCACTACCTCACGATCCTGTCGGTGGTGCGGGGCGCTTCGTAGCCGCGCACCGCCCGGCAACTATGGGTAGAACGCCCCTACACGTGTGAGCCAACTAGTACACTCGACAGACGATGAGGCGGGGGCCGATTGTCGGACTGGTGACCATGGGCCTGACCTTCGTCGGCTGTGGTGCAGTCACGTTCATCGAATCGGGCACCATCTCGGTACAGTCCGCTCCCGGGGAACGCATCCAGGCGCCCCTCGCCACGCCGCGCACCACCTCCTACGGGGCGCTTCGGCCGTCGGGAGGGATCACGGCAGAGCCGGTGGCGGTGGCCGATGGTGAAACCGCCGTCGAGTTCGCCGCGCCACCGATGGCGTCCGATGCGACCGTGGGCCGTCTGGGCCCGTCCATGCCCCGGCCGGCCGGGCCCCTCTGGCCCAGTGCGGAGACCCAGGAGACGGTCGTCGCCCCCGGCCCGGTCAACATCTACTCCCACACCCTGACAACCCAGCTCAGCCCGACGGTCATCGACGTACCGCCGCGGGTCTACGTGCCGAACAGCGACGCTGCGTCGGTCAGCGTCATCGACCCCACCACCATGAAGGTGGTCGACCGGTTCAACGTCGGCACCCGTCCCCATCACGTGACGCCGTCGTGGGACCTGACCAAGCTCTACGTGAACAACACCGAGGGCAACACCCTCACTGAGATCGACCCCCGCACCGGCCGGCCGGTGCGGAACATCCCCATCACCGACCCGGACAACCTGTACTTCACGCCCGACGGCACCAAGGCCATCGTGGTGGCCGAGCGTTATCAGCGGCTCGACTTCTACGACACCCGCGACTGGAGCTTTCTGAAGAGCGTGGGCGTGCCGTGGGCCGGCGTCGACCACGGCGACTTCTCCGCCGACGGGCGCTACTTCATGGCCAGCTGCGAGTTCAGCGGCCAGGTGGTCAAGGTCGACACCGAGGCCATGACCCTCGTGGGCCGGGCCGACGTGGGCTCCCTGCCCATCGACGTGAAGATCAGCCCCGACGGCACGGTGCTCTACGTGGCCAATCAGGGCCGCCACGGGGTCTCGCTCGTCGATCCCGAAACCATGACCGAGATCGGGTTCATCCGCACCGGCACCGGCGCCCACGGGCTCAACGTCAGCCGCGACGCCACAACCCTCTTCGTGAGCAACCGCATGGAGGGGACGATCTCGGTGATCGACTTCGCCACCCGGGCCGTGCGCCACACCTGGCGGGTCGGAGGCAGCCCCGACATGCTCCAGGTCTCGGCCGACGGCAGCCAGCTGTGGGCGTCGAACCGCTTCCACGGCTCTGTCTCGGTCATCGACACCACCAGCGGCCGGGTCATCGCCACCATCCCCACCGGCGCCGGCGCCCACGGCGTGAGCCTCTTCCCCCTACCGGGGCGCTACAACACGGGCCACAACGGGGTGTACCGGTAGGCAACCTGGTCACCTCCACGTTCGCCCTGGCGATGTGAAATGACCCCGCTCCGCTATCCGGGCCGGCCCGCCCCGACGATGTCGACCGAGCGCCAACCCCTGATCCGGACCGGCGTGCCGGTCTGGGAGGCCTCGATCATGTCGCCCCCACCGATGTAGATGGCGTTATGGTGGATGCTCTCCACCCCGTCCTTGCCGAAGAACAGCAGGTCGCCCGGCTGGACGGCGTTGATCGGCACCCGCGTGGTCTCGAAGTACTGGGTGTAGGCCGAGTGCGACAGGCTGACGCCGGCCGCCTTCCAGGCGTACGCGGTGAGGCCGGAGCAGTCGAAGTTGTCGGGGCCGGAGCCGCCGTAGACGTACGGCTTCCCCAGATGTTTGCGGGCCTCGGCCACGGCAATGGCGCCCTTCCCCGATGCGGCAACCGGCGCCGCCGCCGTTGTGGTCCGGGGAGCAGCGGTGGTCGTGGTGGTCTGGGCTGGGGCCTGGGACTGCGTCGGCACGCGAGGCGGCTCGGTGATGAGGGGCGCCTCGGCGTCGGGCACCGTCACTGTGACCGGTACCGGGCGGTTCCGGGCCGCCTCGGCCTCCCTGCGGGCCTGCTCGGCCGCCACCAGCTCGCCCAGCTCGCCGGTGACCCGGCCCAGGACGACCCGCTGAGCGTCCTCGGCCGCCACTGCGGCCCTGCTGGCATCGGAGGCGACGCCCGCCGCGTCGGCGGCCGCCTTCCGCTCGGTGCCGAGGCGGTTCATCTGGAGCTCGAAATCCTGCTTGGCCGTGCGTACCTCGCCGATGACCCGGCGCTGGTCGGCGGCGGTGATGCGCAGGTACTGGGTGCGCACGATCATGTCGTCCTGGCTGCCCCGGACCAGCCGGCCGAGCATCGAGTTGCTGCCGCCGTGCACGTAGGCCAGGACCGCAGCCGTGGCCAGGCGGCCGCGCATGACCTGGAGGCGATCCTCGGAGCGGGCCACGTCGGCCTCGGTCCGGGCCAGGGACCCTGCGACCTCGGACACCTTGAGCTGAGCCCGGTTGGAGCGCTCGGCCAGCACGCTGACCTGTTCTCCCTGGTTCTCGAGCGCCTGGGAGATGCGCGCCGCCTCGGCCTGCTTGTCGGCGAGAGGGTCGGCGAAGGAAGCCGGTGCCGTCACCATTGGGAAGAGCAGTGCGATCCCGACGAGTACGCCGAGCCGCCGGTGCCGTGGGGTCATTGGCCTCACAATGTCGCCGGGGGGCTTCTCGGTTCGACGCACCCTAGACCTCCCTTGTCCACAGGTGCAAGGAGTGTCGGGTACCGTCCGGGCAGGATGTCAGAAGAACCGGCCAGCCGCGTCGAGCACGACTCCATGGGCGAGGTCATGGTCCCGGCGTGGGCCAGGTGGGCAGCCCAGACCCAGCGGGCCACCGAGAACTTCCCCATCTCCGGGATCCGAATCGACCCCCGCCTCGTCGCCGCCCTGGCCGCCATCAAGGGGGCGGCCGCGGTGGTGAATACCCGCATGGGGGTGGTCGAGGGCGACGTCGCCGACGCCATCGTCGCCGCCGCCGCCGAGGTGGCAGCCGGCCGATGGAACGAGCACTTTCCCATCGACGTCTTCCAGACCGGCTCGGGCACCTCGTCGAACATGAACGCCAACGAGGTGATCGCCCACCTGGCCTCCGAGCGGCTCGGGCGGCCCGTCCACCCCAACGACCACGTCAATGCATCGCAGTCCTCGAACGACGTCTTCCCCTCGGCCATCCACCTGGCCGCAGCCACGGGGATCGAGCGCGAGCTGGTTCCCGCCCTGGCGCACCTGGCCAGTGCCCTCCGGCACAAGGCGGCGGACACCGCAAGGGTGGTGAAGGCCGGGCGCACCCATCTCATGGACGCCACGCCCGTCACCCTCGGCCAGGAGCTGGGCGGCTACGCCACTGCGGTGGAGCACGGGGTCGAGCGGGCTCGGAGCTGCCTGCCCCACCTGTGCGAGCTGGCGCTGGGCGGCACGGCGGTCGGCACCGGCATCAACGCCCCGCCGCTGTTCGCCGCCGCGGTCATCGAGCGGCTGGCGTCGGCGACAGGATTGCCTCTACGCGAAGCAGGGGACCACTTCGAGGCCCAGGGCGGGCGCGACGCGGTGATCCAGGCGTCGGCGGCCCTGCGGACCATCGCCCTCTCCCTGGCCCGGATCGCCAACGACCTGCGCCTCATGGGCAGCGGCCCCCGGGCCGGGTTCGCCGAGATCCGACTGCCCGACCTGCAGCCGGGAAGCTCGATCATGCCCGGCAAGGTCAATCCGGTCATCCCTGAGGCGGTGTACCAGGTGGCCGCCCAGGTGGTGGGCAACGACGCCGCCGTCGCCTTCGGGGCCACGGCCGGGGCCTTCGAGCTGAACACGGCGATGCCGATGATGGCCCGGAACCTGCTCGAGTCCCTCCACCTCCTCACCACCGTCTCCCGCCTCTTGGCCGACCGGTGCGTGGCCGGGCTGGAGGCCGACGTGGAGCGCTGCCGCACCTACGCCGAATCCTCATCCGCCCTGGCCACCGCGCTCACCCCGCACATCGGCTACGAGGCGGCGGCGGCGGTTGTCCACCAGGCTGCGGCCGAGGGCAAGACCCTGCGCCAGGTGGTGCTCGACCGGGGCCTGCTGCGGCCGGGCGAGGTCGACCGCATCCTCGACGTCGAGGCCATGACACGGGGCGGCGTGCTGTAGTCCTGTTGGGCCGATGCCGGGGCCCGAGTGTGGGCGATTCGCGGCGACATACGACACCGGATCGCCCGCACTCAAAAGATTCCACAGCTTTGGGGTCTTGTGCTCCACAGGACAACAGGCGGAGGCTGGGCCGACACACCGGGCAACGGAGGTCGACCCTCGTGCAGGTCCATGCGACAGTGCTGGCTTCGGAGCTCAGACGTCGCAAGGTGGGCGCCCGCTCGGTGACGTCGGCCCTCGCCACCGTCAACCGCTCGACCGACATCGTCGGCGACCTCCGGGAGGCGCCCACGTCGCTCCTGGTCCTCGCCGCCCTGTCGCTGACCAGCGTTCCCGATCGCGGTCTGGTGTAGATCTGGTCTAGATCCGAGGCAGCGGGGCGCCGTCGAAGGGCCCGGGGTCGCCCGGTGCCGGGATGTGGGGCCGGCTCCACGACATCCGCTGCGACAACTCCAGCGTGAGCGCCCGCCAGGCCGGCGGGTCCCAGCCCTCCACCGAGTTCACGATGGTGAGGTCCATCCCCACGTGGACGATGGCCGGCAGCGTCGAGATGCCGAAGCCGTTGATGGCTGTCAGCTCGGGGTCGACGAAAGTCATGATGTCCGTGGCCCACCTGCCGAGCAGCGTGCGGGCGTCGGCCGGGTCACCCGCCACCAGCCAGGCCACCCGGCAGTCGGCCTGCTCGTACTCGAACAGGACCCGAGACGCGGTGGGCACGATCCAGCGGCTGCGCAGGTTGGCCGGGTCGACGGCCACGAACAGCAGGTGGAAGGTGGTCAGCAACTCGCGCACGCTCCGGGTGTGCCCGGTGAGGGGGACGAGCGCAAGGTCAGGAGCCGGGTTGGTTGCCACCACGGGTGAAGGTAACCCAACTATGTTCCGAGGAGCGAAGTCGGGAGGACCATGGGAGTCGACGGAGACCTCTACCAGTTCGTCAAGGTGCTGCACATCCTGGCGTCCATCATCGGGTTCGGGGGAATGGCCGTCGCCGCCGCCTACGGCATCGAGGCCCGCGACCGCCCGGGCCGCGAAGGGCTGGCGGTGGCCGAGGCCACGCTCAAGGTCACCAGCAAGGTCCCGACGGCGGCGGTGTATGCCGTCCCGGTCCTGGGCATCCTGCTGATCCTGCTCAGCGACGACACGTGGAAGTTCAGCCAGGTGTGGATCACCTTGTCCTTCCTGCTCTACTTCGTCCTCATCGCCTTGGCCGTCACCGTGCAGGTACCGACCATCCGGAAGATGGTGGCCCTGCGCAGCGGGGCTGAGGGGGCCCAGCCGCTGGAGATGCAGGCACTGGGCAAGAAGGCCGCGGCGGTGGGCGGCGTCGTGAACCTGCTCTGGGTGGCCATCCTGTTCCTCATGGTGTTCAAGCCCGGGTTCCCCTGAGCCGAATGCACCCGATGGAGCGCCTGCGCATGGTGGCCCGGGCGTCGAGTGAGGAGCCCGGCCTCCTGGCCCGGGAGGCGGCGGCGGCCCTCGCCGGGTGCGCCGAGGATCCCCGGGCCCTCGTCATGGCCTGCCGGCGCCTGGTCGATCGCCAGTCGACGTCGGGGCCGCTGTGGTGGCTGGCCGCCCGGGTGGTGGCCTCGCCGGATCCTGAGACCGAGGCATGGCGGTCGGCCGAGGCGCTGCGGGCCGACGCCACCCCCTCCGTGGTGGCCGCCTCACTGCCCGACGACGCCGTCGTGGCCGTGCTCGGGTGGCCCGAGCAGGTCGCCGAGGCCCTCCGCATCCGGGGCGACGCCCGGGTGCTAGTGATCGACTCCCTGGGCGACGGCTCGTCGCTGGTGGCCGCTCTCGACCGGGCCGGCTCCGAGGCCGCCCTGGTGCCCGAGTCGGGCATCGGCGCGGCGGTGGCGTCGAGCTCCCTCCTGCTCCTCGACGCCTCTGCCGTCGGCCCCGGAGGGTTCCTCGCCGTGGCCGGTTCCCGGGCCGCGGCGGCGGTGGCCTACACCGAGGAGATCCCGGTGTGGGTCGTGGCCGGCGTGGGCCGGGTCCTGCCGACCCGGCTGTGGGCGGCCATGGTCGACAAGGTCACCGCCCTGGGCGAGCCGTGGGACGGCGACTGGGAGGTCGTCCCCCTCGAACTGGCCACGGCCGTCGTGGGCCCTGAGGGCCTGCAGACGCCTGTCGACGCCCTGGCCGGCGCCGACTGCCCTGACGCTCCGGAACTGACCGGCGGGTCATCTGGGTAGATCCCGGCCATGGGCGAGATGGTGGAGTTCCCGAGCAATGGCAGTACCGGTGGCGGCTACCTGGCCCCGGCGCACGAGGGGGCCGGGCTCGGCCTGGTCGTCGTCCACGAGGGGGGGGACCTCACCGACCACATCGTCGACGTGTGCGACCGCTTCGCGGCCGAGGGGTTCACCACCCTGGCACCCGACCTCGATCGGGCCACCCATGACCTCTCGGGTGCCGTCGACTTCCTCCAGCCTCATCCCGCAGTGCGCGGCCACGGTGTCGCAGTGGTCGGCTTCGGCACGGGGGGCGGGCTGGCGCTGCAGCTGGCCACCCTGCGCCCCGACGCGGTGCGGGCCGTCGTGCCCTTCTACGGCCTCGCTCCCCCCGACGCCCAGCCGGACTGGCCGGCGCTCGCCGCCGCCTTCGAGGGCCACTACGCCGAGCACGACGACCAGGCCGGTCCCGAGGCGGTGGCCGCGTTCGAGGAGCAGCTTCGCGACCTGGGCAAAGACGTTCGGATCTTCAGCTATCCGCACACCAGCCACGCCTTCTTCGACGACACCCGCCCCGACGTGCACCACGAGGAGGCGTCCCGGCAGGCGTGGGTCCGCACCCTGGAGTTCCTGCGGGCCAAGCTGGGCTGAGCGGTCGGAGCCGCCGGGCCGGGGTAGCCGGGGTTCAACCGGGCTTATAGCGTCGACTGCCCGGACCGCGAAGGGCCGACCTGCGCCTGGCCCGGGGCATCCCCACCTGCACCATGGACCGGCGACGGTCGTCGCCCCCGGCGAACAGGGCCATTCCCATGGCGAGGACGAGCAGGCCGATCCCAGTGGTGGTCAGTAGGCGGCGCTGGGCGGCCGACCGGCACTCGATGTTGGCGTCGTTGAAGGCCACCTGGCCGGCCGGCCCGCAGTTGTCGGCCCGCACGTTGACATGAAACGGACCGAAACGCTGCGTGGCCGGGCTGACGGGCAGCACGGCGGCACCGACCATGAGGGCGATTCCCAGGCAGATGGCCGTGAAGCCGATGTACTTGCTACGTCTCACGGGACCCCTCGATCACTCCGTTACCGGGCGATCCCCTCGTCGGCAGACGCAGCACCGAACTTGAGGGTCTACTCTCCGCTACTTCCGGATCGAGACCCGTGACGCATCGAGGGCGGCTGCGGTGTAAACGACGCCGGCGTTCCACAGCAGCCAGTCGTTGACGCCCAGGCTGGCGGCGGCGTCGATCTGGGCGCGAACCTCGGCCGGACCGTAGGGATGGCCATAGCTGAAGTCCTGCAGCCACGGGACAAGACGGGTGCCGGTACCGGCCGTCTTGGCCTGGAAGTCGGCCAGGGTGGCCTTGATGATGTCGTAGGGCTGCTTGTTGGGGTTGTCGACGTTGTACTCGCCATTGACCCAGTGCGAGGGGTAGAGCATCGGGGCGATGTACTCCACGTGGCGGGCGATGCGGGGGACGTCCTGGCCGACGGCGTCAGGACGGTCGGCGGCGATCCCGAAGACGGAGGCCCCCTGGTACACGCACCGCTCCCGCAGGGCAGCGTGGGTCATGGCGAGGAAGTTGACGATGGCGGTCGACGACGAGTCGACCATGCCCGGGATCCCGGGGATGACCATGGTGGCCGGGTCCCCCTCGGGGCGGCGCACGTAGTCCCAGAGGATGTCGTCGACGCCGGCGTCGGCGGCCTCGACGGCGATGTCGAGGTTGTAGCGGTGGACCTCGGGGTGGGCCAGGTTGCTGAAGCCGCCGTAGGTGTCGAGCATCTTGCCACCGGGCGTCTGGACCACCCAGTCCCGCCGGCCGTTGGCCCATGCCCAGGTGGCCAGCGGGGCATCGCGGAAGGCCACGATGCGCCCGACCACCCGCACACCCCGACGCTTCAGGTCGGCGACGGTCTCCTTGAGCTTGTACTCGGGGCGGACGGCACCGATCTGGGTGGCCAGGGCGTTTCGGGAGTCATAGCCGACGATCCCGCCCTCGTCCTTGAGGTCGAGCTGCACTGTGGAGACGAGCTTGGCGTCGATCAGGGCAAGAATTCCCCTGCGCAGCGGCTCGTAGCCCCACGCTGCCGCGGTGACATGGATGCCCTGGGCACCGGGGTAGTGGACCGGGGCCACGACCTCCATAGCGGTCGAGTTCCCCGCCGGGTCGGTGGCGGTGAGCTGAAGCGGCGTCGGAGGGCGATCGAACTGCAAGGTGAAGGACCCGTTCGAATGCTCCAGCGGCGCGCCCCCGAGCGTCAACGTCGACGACGGCTCGACCCGGCCCCGGACGGTGACGGGATCACACACGCCCGTCGGATCGAGCAGCGGCGGGACGCCGATCGGCGGCGGGGTGTCGTCGAGCACGAACGAACGGTGGAAGCGCGACGGGCCCATGCCCGGCCGAGGCACCGAGAGCACGATCTCGTGCCGGCCTTCGGGGAGCTCACCGGGCCGCCACAGCACGCTGGTCTCATGGATCTGACGGGCGGCGTCGGGCACGGGGACGCCGTCGAGCTCGAGGGTGCTGCGCCCGATCTGCGCCGAGGGCTTGACCGCAAAGCGGATCGAGCGATCGGCCAGGAGGCTCGAGGTGAGGACGGCGTTGTCGACCAGGCCGTCGACGGTCACGTCGACGCTGGTAAAGGTGCGGACGGCATCGATCCCGTAGGCCGCGGCCGCCGCGTACCCCACCGCGAGAGCGGCAGTGGCGGCAGAGAAGCGTCGCTTCCCTCCCATCCGCGACCGCCGATGCCGGGCCGGCCACAGCCGGGAGTTCCGGGTCGGCGGCGCCGATCCGAACGTCCAGGTGTCGCGATGGCGCGGGCCGAGGCGCTTTCGCCCTTTGGCGGTCACTCCCGGGATTTGTCGAAGGTCTGTTGCCATGTGTGTGGTCGCGTCGGTGCCCCACCAGCTGCACCGGGATGCCGACAGGTTACCGATGCCCGTCGGCCGCTGCCCAATGCCGGGCCTGGTGGACCAGCTAGTTGGCCGGGCCGATCCTCAGGATCTTGTCGTCGCCGGAGCGAACCGCGCCCCGGCCGTCCCGGTTCGACGTGGTGAAATACACTGCGCCGTCGGGCCCCACCGCCACGTCGCGGATGCGCCCGTAGGTGTCCTGGTAGAGCACCTCTTCGGAGGCTACCGAACCGTCGGCCGCGAAGGTGATGCGCCGCAGCCCTTCGCCCCGGAGCGTCCCGAACAGCATCGACCCCTTCCACTGGGGAATGAGGTCGGCGGAGTACACGGTGCATCCGCCGGGCGCCACCGACGGCGAGTAGTTGCGGATCCCGTTGCCCGAAGTGCCGGGCCAGCCTCCGTCGAATCCCTGGGTGAGCACGTTGACCTCGTCGTTGCCCGTCGGGCCGTGCTCAGTGGACAACAAGCGCCCGCCCGGTTCGAAGCAAAGGCCCTCAGGGTTGCGGTGGCCTCTGCTGAACACGCTGGACCCGCCGTTGTTCGGATCGACCTTGAGTACCTTGCCGTTCAGCGACGACGGATCGGGCGCCAGGTTGGGCTGGGCGGCGTCGCCCGTTGACGCGTAGAGCGCCCCGTCGGGGCCGAAGCGCAGCCGGCCGGCGTCGTGGATCGACGCCCGGGCGATACCGGAGACCAGCACCTTCTGCGAGCCATCCGGTTCCAGGCGCACGACCTTGTTGTCCTGGGCCGAGGTGTACATGACGAACATCCGGCCCTGACCGTCGATTTCCAGGCCCAGCAGCCCTCCCTCGCCCACCGGCGTGACGCCGGCGATGTCGCGCGACGGCCCGTTCAGCTTGGTCAACTTGCCGGACCGCTCGGTGAACCACAGCCCGCCGGCGGGGTCCCAGGCCAGGGACCAGGGGACGGTGAGCCCGGTGGCCACCTCGGTGACCCTGAGCGCCACCGGCGCGCCGGCCGGCCGGCCGGCGCCGGCACCGACGGAGGTGGAGGTGGCGCCGGCGGTAGAGGTGGTGCTGTTGGCGCCGGCGGCGTCGGTGGTTGAGCTGCCGGCGCCGGCGGAGGAGGACGTGCCTCCGGCCTCCGGGGCCGGGGTGTCGGCGCAGGCAGCGACGGTCAGGCCGAGGGCCAGGACGACCGCCGCAGCACGCAGCGCCCCAGGACGCAGCACGGGAAGAATCAGTCGGCCGCAGCCAGGCCGACGGGGCAGCTCACGCCGGTGCCGCCCAGTCCGCAGTAGCCGTTGGGGTGCCGGGCCAGGTACTGCTGGTGGTAGTCCTCGGCGTAGTAGAAGCGGCTGTCCTGAGCCACCTCGGTGGTGATCTCGCCGAGGCCGGCTTTGGTGAGCATCTGCTGGTAGGTCTGCCGGGAGGCCTCGGCCGTCGCCAGTTGGGCGGGCGACGATGCGTAGACGGCGGAGCGGTACTGCGTACCGACGTCGTTGCCCTGCCGCATCCCCTGGGTGGGATCGTGGCTCTCCCAGAAGATGCGCAGCAGAGCGTCGAACGAGGTGACCGACGGGTCGAAGACCACCAGGACCACTTCGGTGTGGGCGGTCCGGCCGCCGCAGACCTCGTCGTAGGTGGGGTTGGGCGTGAAACCCCCTGCGTAGCCGACGGCGGTCGTGTGGACGCCCGGGGCGGTCCAGAACTTGCGCTCGGCCCCCCAGAAGCAGCCCATGGCGAAGATGGCCGTCTCCATGCCATCGGGGAACGGTGGCTGGAGAGGCGTGCCTTTCACCAGGTGGCGCTCGGAAATGGGCATCGGATGGTCACGGCCCGGAAGTGCGTCGTCGGCCGTCGGCATGCGGCTCTTGTGCCGCGCGAAGAGCATGCATCAAGTATGGGCCAGCTCCGCCGGTTACCGACGTCGCCGTTCGGATGGCACACTGGCCTGGCCACATTGGGTGGTGAGGTGCCGGGAAGCCTGGTCGGCGAGCTGAGACACCGTCTCATGATCAGGAGAAGCACCACGTGACAACGACGACCGACGAACGCGATTCCGCCGACCCGCTTCCCGGCCGGCGGCTGCCCCGGTCGGTGCGCGATTTCATGGCCACGGAGGCGTCCGGGGGGATACTCCTCCTGGTCGCCGCGGTGGTCGCGCTGATCTGGGCCAACTCCCCATGGGGCGCCGGGTACCAGTCGGTCTGGAACACCGAGATCTCCGTGAACGTCGGCCGGTACGTGCTCGAGGAGGATCTGCAGCACTGGGTCAACGACGCCCTCATGGCGATCTTCTTCTTCGTCGTGGGCCTGGAGATCAAACGAGAGCTCGTCGAGGGCGAACTGCGTGACCCGAGGACGGCGGCTATGCCCGCCATCGCCGCGCTCGGCGGCATGGTGGTACCTGCCCTGCTCTTCATCCTCGTCGCCGCCGGCACCGAAGGCTCTCGGGGCTGGGGAATTCCGATGGCCACCGACATCGCCTTCGCCATCGGCGTGGTCGCCCTGCTGGGCAGCCGCGTACCGGCGTCGCTCAAGCTCTTCCTGCTGACGCTGGCGATCGTCGACGACATCGGGGCCATCCTGGTGATCGGCGTGTTCTACTCCTCCGGTCTGGAGCCCCAGTTTCTCCTGGCCGCACTGGCGCTCATCGTCGTCATCCTGCTGCTCAACCGGGCGGGCGTCGTGTGGGTCACCCCCTACCTGGTCCTGGGCGCGGCGCTGTGGTTGGCCACGTACGCGTCGGGCGTGCACGCCACGCTCGCCGGCGTCGTGCTCGGCCTGCTCACACCGGCGCGCAGCCTGCTGCCCGTCGCCGTGGCCCGGAACTGGGCTGCCGACCTCGACGACGAGCCCTCGGCCGACGAGCTCGACGCCATGACCAAGCTCGCCCGGCACGCGATATCGCCCGCAGAGCGCATCGCCCACCTTCTCCATCCCTGGACGAGCTTCCTGATCGTGCCCTTGTTCGCCCTGGCCAACGCCGGCGTGGTGATCAAAGCCGACTCCTTCGACGCCCCAGGCGCCACGGCGGTGACTCTCGCGGTGATGATCGGGCTGGTGGTGGGCAAGACGCTCGGGATCACCGGGGCGGCGTGGCTGGCGGCGCGTTCGGGCATCGCCCGCCTCCCGGAGGGCGCTACCTGGCCGATGATCCTGGCCATCTCCGCGGTGGCGGGGATCGGCTTCACCGTGTCGCTGTTCATCGCCGAACTGGCCTTCGCCGTCGGACCGGTGCAGGACGCAGCCAAGCTCGGCGTGCTCGCCGCCTCGGCGGTGGCCGCTCTCATGGGTGGGCTGGCGCTACGACGAGCCTGCCGGCCGACAGTGGCAGCGCCGGCCTCTGGCTGAGAGTGCTCGCGGCCTCAGGCCGACGTCCCGGACCGCGCCGGCGGCTCGAACTTGTAGCCGAGCCCGCGGATGGTGACGATGGACACCGGCGAGCCGGGTTCGGCCTCCACCTTGGTCCGCAGCCGCTTGATGTGGACGTCGAGGGTTTTGGTGTCCCCGACGTAGGCGGAGCCCCAGACACGGTCGATCAGGGTGTCGCGGGTCAGCACCCTTCCGGCGTTGTTGAGCAACGCCTCCAGCAGCTCGAACTCCTTCAGCGGGAGCTTCACCGGCTTGTTGCGCACAAACACCTCGTGGCGCTCTGAGTCGAGGCGGACGTGGCCGACTTCCACCACTGCCGTGGTCGGCACCAGGTCGGGCAACGGCGCCCGCCGCAGTGTGGCGCGGATGCGCGCCACCAGCTCGCGCATCCGATAGGGCTTCGACACGTAGTCGTCGGCCCCGACTTCGAGACCGACGACGATGTCGATCTCCGACGTCTTGGCCGAGACCATGATGATCGGCACCCGGGAGTGGGTGCGGATCTGTCGGCAGACCTCGATGCCCGAGACCGTCGGCAACATCACGTCGAGCAGCACGAGATCCGGATGGACCGCATCGAACCGGTCCATGGCCTCGACGCCGTCCCGGGCCACTTCCACACGGAACCCCTCACGCTTGAGGCCCACGGTGAGGGCTTCGACGAAGGACTCCTCGTCCTCCACGATGAGCACCGTCGTCGAGGGATCGCGGGCAAGACTCATCGTGCTTCGGCCGCCAGCGCGCTCGGGTCGCCGGTGAGCATGTAGCTGACTCGCTCCCCGATGATCACTGCGTGGTCGGCGATGCGCTCCAGGTTGCGGCCGGCGGCGTGGGCATGCAGCACCAGGCTCGGCGCGCCCGGGCCCTGTTGGGCCAGCAGATGGGCGACGAGCTGGCGGAAGGTGCCGTCGAGCACGTCGTCGCGGCGCTTCAGGTCCGACGCCACGAACAGGTCCTGGTCCAGCCACGCCGACCGGGCCGACCCCAGCAAGGTCAGGGCCAGATCCCCCATGCGGCCCAGGAGGGCAATCGTGACCGGCTCCCGCTCCCAGTCAGTCAGCACGGATTTCGCCACTGCGACCGCCCTGTCGCCGGTCTTCTCGTAGTCGGCCATGACCCGCAGGGAGGACATGAGGAAGCGGAGGTCGGCGGCCACCGGGGCCTGCTGGGCCACGAGCGCGTAGGCCCGCTCTTCGAGTGCCACGAAGAACGCGTCGATGCGATCGTCGCCGGCGATGACGTCGGTGGCCACCGACTCGTCCTCACCGAGCAGGGCGCGCATCGCGCCGGTGACCGCCTGCTCGGCCATGAGCCCGAGGGCGTCGACGTCCACGCGGAGCATCTCCAGCGCCTCTTGGAACTGCGCCCGGCTCGGCACTAGCCGAACCGGCCGCTGACGTAGCTCTCGGTGCGTTCGTCGCCCGGACTGGTGAAGATCTTCTCGGTGCGGTCGAACTCCACCAGTAGGCCGGCACGACGGTCGGCCTCGGCGTCGACCTCGGCGGTGAAGAATGCCGTCATGTCGCTCACCCGTGCCGCCTGCTGCATGTTGTGGGTGACGATCACGATCGTGTAGTCGGCCTTGAGCTCCTGCATGAGGTCCTCGATCCGGAGCGTGGCCACCGGGTCGAGCGCCGAGCATGGCTCGTCCATCAGGATGACGTCAGGCTGGGCGGCAATGGCCCGGGCGATGCACAGGCGCTGCTGCTGGCCGCCCGAGAGCTGGGTGGCCGACGTCTTCAACCGGTCCTTCACTTCGTCCCAGAGGGCGGCCTTGCGTAATGCCTGCTCGACGCACTCGTCCATGTTCACGTCGAGCTTGGCGATCTTGGGGCCGAACGCCACGTTGTCGTAGATCGACTTCGGGAAGGGGTTGGGCCGCTGGAAGACCATGCCGATGAGGCGGCGCACGACGACCGGGTCGACCCCGGGCCCGTACAGGTCGTCGCCCTGGTAGCGAAGGCTGCCCTCAACCCTGACACCGGGAATGAGGTCGTGCATGCGGTTGAGACTGCGCAGGAGCGTGGTCTTGCCACAGCCGGACGGGCCGATGAAGGCGGTGATCTGGCCCTTGCGCATGTTCAGCGTGACGTCGCGCACGGCCCGGAAGGCGCCGTAGTAGATGCTGAGCTTCTCGATCTCAAAGATCGCCGCGCCCTCGGGCGGGACGGCACTGCGCCCGACCGGTGCGAGTCGCGGCGTGGCAGTGGCCTCGTGCTGAGGTTCGGTTCCTTCGGTCAAGAGTTCTCTGCTTCGTGCGCCACGGGAGTCGGTCATGGTGATCCAGGCCGAAGGTAACGACCTCCGGTGGCCGCAGTTCGTCCGAGAGGTGAACGTGGGGTGAACGGGCGACGTCATCCTTGAGACCTCGGCTGCGTTTCACGCCTCGTTCACCTCGAATCCACCTCTCGGCTACTTGCCGGCAAGACGGGCTCCTTACGGTTCCGGGTGTTCAACGCCTGAAGGAGGCACTTCACCATGCGCACACGGTCCGCCCGTTCTGCCGGGCCCCTCGCTGCTCTGCTGGCCACGGCCATGCTCGCAGTGGCCTGCGGGAGCGACGAAACCCCGACCGCCCAGACCGACACCAGTGTCGGGGGCACGGCGACCACCAGGGAAGCGCAACTCACAGGCTCGCTCAACGGGTCGGGAGCAACCTTCCCCAAGGGTTTCTACGAGGTCGCCATCGCCGGCTACAAGAAGGCCCAGTCCGGCGTGACGGTCAACTACAACGCCATCGGATCTGGCAGCGGACGCCAGAACCTCCAGGATGGCGTGGTCGACTTCGCCGGCTCCGACGGGCTGGTCAAGGAGGCCGACGTCCCGAAGTACAAGGGCGAGTTCCTGTACGTGCCGACGGTGGCCGCGCCGATCACCGTTTCCTACAACCTGGCCGAGGTGAAGGACCTGACGCTCGACGCGGAGGTGATCGCCAAGATCTTCCAGCGCCAGATCAAGAAGTGGGACGACCCGGCGATCGCGGCACTGAACTCCGGTGTCAGGCTGCCGGCCACCGACATCACCGTCGCCCACCGCTCCGACGGATCGGGGACCACGGAGAACTTCACCCTCTACCTGGTGGCGGCGGCGCCGAACACGTGGACGTTGAAGTCCGGCTCCACCGTCGAGTGGCCCACCGACACCCAAGCCGGCAACGGCAACCAGGGTGTGGCCCAGATCGTGAAGAGCACCCCCGGCGCCGTCGGCTACGTCGACCTCTCCGACGCCAAGGCATCGGGCCTGCAGTTCGCCAAGGTCAAGAACAAGGCCGGCCAGGCGGTGGTGCCCAGCATCGAGAGCACGACGGCTGCGTTGGCCGGGGCGCAGGTGGCTCCCGACCTCTCCTACAACCCGCTGAACGCAGACGGCGCGGGCTCCTACCCCATCACCGCGCCGACGTGGATCCTCGTGTACAAGAACCAGACCGACAAGGCCAAGGGTGACGCCGTCAAGTCGTTCCTCCGCTACGTGGTCGGCGACGCACAGAAGCTGGCCAAGGACGTCGACTACGCCCCCCTGCCGGCGGCGTTGCAGCAGAAGGCCATCGCCCAGATCGACAGCATCGTCGTTCCGGCCTAGTCCGGTCGCGTCCGAAGGTATCGATGACGATCACCACCGCACCTCCGCGCCCGCCCGCGCCGAAGGCTCTCACGAGCCCCGGCCGGGCGGGTTTGAGCGACCGTGGCTTCCGTGCCCTGAGCCTCGGGTGCGGGCTGCTCGTGCTCGTCATCCTCGGCCTCATCGCGGTCGCCATGACCCAGAAGGCGTGGCCCGCATTCACCTACGACGGGCTGACGTTCTTCACCTCCACCCGGTGGGCCCCGAGCGCCGAGGTGTTCGGATCGCTGCCCTTCGTGTACGGCACCGTCGTCACCGCCGTCATCGCCCTGGTGCTGGCCGTCCCGCTGAGCATCGGGATCGCCCTCTTCCTCTCCGACGTGGCCCCCGGCCGACTTCGTCGGCCCGTCAGTTCGCTGGTCGACCTGCTCGCCGCCGTACCTTCGGTGGTCTACGGGCTTTGGGGGGTGATCGTGCTGGCGCCCTGGATCACCGGCGTCTACGACAACGTGAGCGAAATCACGTCGCCGATCCCCGTGCTATCGAGCCTGTTCGCCGGGCCCTCCACCGGCCGGGGCCTGTTCACCGCCGGGATCATCCTCGCCCTCATGGTCACCCCGATCATCACCTCCATCACCCGAGAGGTCTTCGACACCGTCCCCACCATGGCGAAGGAGGCGGCCTACGCGCTGGGCTCCACCCGCTGGGAGATGGTGCGCGCTGCCGTCTTCCCGCACAGCAGCGCCGGCATGATCGGCGCGGTGATGCTCGGCCTGGGTCGGGCCATGGGCGAGACCATTGCCGCCGCACTGGTGATCGGCTCGAGCCCGCAGATCTCAGCGGCGCTGTTCGGATCGGGCGACTCGATGGCCGCGGTGATCGCCAATGAGTTCGGCGAGGCGGGTGGCCTCCACCGCGCCGCCCTGATCGGCCTTGGCGTCGAGCTGTTCGCGCTCACCATCCTGGTGAACGTCATCGCCCGGATCGTCGTCGCCCGGGGTCGACGCCACGCATGAGCGACCAGATCTTGAGCAATCCCCTCCTCGGCCACCTGAGCACGGCGCGGCGTGTCCGCAACAAGGTGGCGATAGGGTCGATCTGGCTCTCGGTCCTCGTCGCTGCAGTCCCGCTGGCGTTCGTCATCACCTACCTCGTCCAGCGGGGCATCGGGATCGTCGACTGGAACTTCCTTACCGACGACATCCCCATCAGTTCCAGGCTGCCTGGTCCGGGCATGGGCCCGGCCATCCTCGGCACGCTGCTCACAACCGGGGCGGCGACGCTCATGGCCGTGCCTCTCGGGGTCCTGGCGGCCGTGTACCTGAACGAGTACGGCGGCAAAGGTCGGCTGGCCTCGGTTATCCGCTTCCTCTCCGACGTGATGGCGGGAGTGCCGTCGATCGTCATGGGGTTGTTCATCTATACGGTCTGGGTGTTGCGCTACGGCCAGACCGGGATCGCCGGCGCCCTTGCCCTGGCCTGCCTGATGCTGCCCATCGTCATCCGGTCCGCCGAGACGGCCCTGGGACTCGTGCCCAACGAGCTCCGGGAGGCGAGCGCGGCTCTGGGATCGCGGACCTCACGCACGATCCTCACCGTGGTCATCCCCGCCGCCCTTCCCGGTGTCGTCAGCGGTGCCCTTCTCGCCGTCGCCCGCGCCGCAGGAGAGACGGCGCCACTGCTCTTCACCATCGGCACGGTGACCGAGTCGAACACCAGCCTCTTCGAGGGCACCAACACTGCGCTGTCCGCCCAGATCTTCGGGAACGCCCGCCAGCCGTTCGAGGCAGCCATCGATCGGGCGTGGGGGGCGGCGCTCACCCTCATCGTCCTGGTCTTCGTGTTGACCTTTGTCGCCCGCATGGTGGCCCGCCGCTTCACCGTTCGGTAGCCGTCGGCGCCGTCCAACCGACTGCTACAGCAGGGCGGCCGCCAGCGTGGCCAGCGGGCTGCGCTCGCCCTGGGAGAGGCGGATGTGGCCGAACAGTGACCCGCCCCGGCCGCCGCCCAGCGCCGCAGTCAGCACCGACATGGCGTTGTTGTGAGCGGAGAGGAAAGGCGCGTCGATCTGGCTGGTGTCGCCGGTGAAGACCACCTTGGTGCCTTCGGCCGCCCGGGTGAGCACGGTCTTGGCCAGGCTCGGCTCGAGGTTCTGGGCCTCGTCGAGCAGAATCCAGGCGCCGTGGAGCGAGCGGCCCCGCAGGTGCGTCACCGACTCCATGGAGAGCCGCCCCTCGGCGGTGATCTGGGTGATCGTCTCATCCGCGGCGCCCTTGCGCCGGCCGTCGCTCATGGCCACCACCGCGTCGTGGATGGCGCCCATCCACGGGTCGAGCTTCTCCTCGAGGGTGCCGGGCAGGTAGCCGACCTCCTGGCGACCGACGGCGACGAGTGGGCGGTAGATGGCCATGCGCTCGTACCGACGGGTGGCTGGATGGTTCCACACCTGCTCCAGGCCGGCGGCGATGGCCAGCAGGGTCTTGCCGGTGCCGGCCGCCCCGTCGAGGGCGACGACGCTGACCGCAGGGTCGAGCAGGAGGTCGAGGGCCAGGCGCTGTTCGATGTTGCGGGGCTTGAGGTCGAACGCCTCCTGGTTCTGGCGCAACAGCCAGAGGTGGTCTCCCCGGCACCGGGTCAGGGCCGACTGCTGCCCGGCGCGGAGCACGGCGAACTCGTTCTCGTAAAGGACCACCGAGGAGTCGAGCTCGGTGAGCGCCAGCTTGCGTTCCTCGAACAACCGGTCGATGAGGGCCCCGTCCAGCCCGTCGACGGTCAGCCAACCGGGTGAGTCGCCCTCCCGCCCGTACGCCGGCACGGGAACGTACTCCTTGGCCGCCAGCCCGACGTGGGCCGCCTTGATGCGCAGGGCGGCGTCGTTGGAGACCACCTCCACCGACGTCCCGCGGTGCTGGAGGCCGAGGGCGGTGCCGATGATGCGGTTGTCGGCGGTGGAGGGGTCGAGGTAGTGCTCGGCCAGCAGGGTTTGGTTGACCCCGTTCAGCACGATGGCCAGCGTGCCGCCGTGGGACAGGGTGAGGGGTTCCACCAGCGACCCGCCGGCGGACACCCGGAGCGCCTCGATCCGCCGCAGCGCCTCCCGGGCGGTCTGGCCTACGCCGTCGGTGCGGGTCTTCAGCCCGTCGAGCTCCTCGATCACGATCAGGGGCACCTTCAGCGCGCAGCCGCTGAACTCGTGGATCGCCCCCGGATCGGCCACCAGCACCGACGTATCGAGCACGACCGTCTTGGTAACCGTCGCCGACGTGGTCACGGAGCTACTCCTTGCGACATCGGACCGGCGCGGAGCCGCCAGGGGTTCGCCATGTGCGGACAACCTTGCCAGTCTCCGGCACCGAGATGGCGGACCCGGGTCCGACAGGTGAACCGCCGGTGTCGGCGGCCTGAACGCTCAGCGCCGGGCGGCGGCGACGACGCCCAGGCTGGCCAGGAGCTCCTCGACCCGGCGCCCGATCTCGTCGCGGGTGGGTCGCACCTCTTCGACGCTCTTGCCGAAGGGGTCGGTGAGCGACCAGTCTTCGTAGCGCTTGCCGGGGAAAAGCGGGCAGGCGTCGCCGCACCCCATGGTGACCACCACGTCGGCGGCCCGGACGATCTCGTCGGTCCAGGGCTTGGGAAACTCCTCGGAGATGTCGATGCCGACCTCGGCCATGGCCGCGATCGCCGCCGGGTTCACCTCGTTGCCGGGCTCGGAGCCTCCCGACCAGGCCACGGCCCGCTCACCGGCCAGGTGGTTGAACCAGCCGAGCGCCATCTGCGAACGGCCGGCGTTGTGAACACAGAGGAACAGGACCACCGGCAGCCCGTCGGTGACCTTGCCCTCCACGCGGGCCAGGGCCTTGAGGCGCTGGCGGGCGAAACGCTCGGCCATGAGAGGCAGGAAGTTCACCACCGTCGCCTTGCCGGCGAACTGGTCGTAGCTGCTGTGCAGGAAGAGCTCGATCGTCTCGCTACCAAACGTGCCCTCGAACTCCTTCGCCAGGCGGCTGGCGGCCAGCTTCAGCACCAGGCGCTCTTCGGTCGAGATGGCATTACTGTCGGACACTGGTCTCCTGTTCAGATGTCGGGTGGGGAACGACCACGGCCGACGCCACGTCGGCGATGGCCGGATAGAGGAATCGGACAAGGGCGATGGCCAGGCCGGCGCCGACGAACTGGGCGATCACGAACGCCGGGACGGCGGCGGGGGCGATGCCGGCGAAGGTGTCGGAGAGCGTCCTGGCGATGGTGACGGCCGGATTGGCGAAGCTGGTGGACGAGGTGAAGAAGTACGCGCCGCCGATGTAGGCGGCAACGGCGAAGGGGGCCACCCCCGCACGCCCCGAGCGCACCACGCCGAAGATCACCAGCAACAGCCCGAACGTGGCCACGATCTCGCTGGTCCACAGCGCCCCGGAACTGCGGACGTTGGTCGACAACTCCACGGCCGGCAGCGAGAACATGACGTTGGCCACGACGGCCCCGACCGCACCACCGATGACCTGTGCCCCGCAGTACACCCCGGCGTCGAAGGTGGTCATGGCGCCGAACACCCTGTCGGCCAGTGTCACCACCGGGTTGAGGTGGGCACCCGACACCGGCCCGACGGCCAGGATGATGGCCACCAGCGCTCCCGCCGTGGCCACCGCATTCTCGAGCAGTTGCAGCCCGATATCGCCCGGCGAGAGCTGCGACGCAGCGATACCCGACCCGATCACGGCCAGGACGAGGAGGGCGGTTCCCACCGCCTCGGCCACCGCCTTCCGGGCCAGGTCCGGCGTCATCCGCCTCAGCAACAAGCCGACGACGAGGCGGCCACACCGACCTGGTCGGTGGCGGTACCCGCTCGGCAGACGTCGCCCGACGCCGGGTCCACGGTACGCAGCTCGCCGACCGGCTTCTCGACGTCGGACAGGACCGTGTAAATCTCCCACGGCTCGCCCGAGGGGCCGTCGACCCACACCTTGTCCTGGCGGGCATAGCAACAGTCGACCCCCTCCTCGGTGGCCGTGGCCATGCCGTGGGTGGCCAGGCGGGTCTGGGCCTCGCCGACCTGCTCGGGGCTCTCGACCTCCACGCCGAGGTGGTTGATGGTCCCGCCCTTGCCGGGCTGCTCGAAGAGCACCAGTTTCAGCGGAGGGTTCTCGATGGCGAAGTTGGCATAGCCGGGGCGGAGCTTGGCGGGGGTGGCGTCGAAGAGCTTCGAGTAGAAGTCGACCGCGGTTTCGAGGTTGTCGACATTGAGGGCGAGCTGGAGACGGGACATCGAGGCCACTCCCTTGCGTTATATTGAGGAACGTCGATGAGTCTCGCAAACGCATCGACGAATGTCAATGGAAGGCCGGTGACCGATGGCCATGAAGACCAAGCTCGAAGTGACTGAGTTGGACGACTGTTGTCCCGTGGTGCTCTCGGCCCCGCTGAGCGAGGACAGAGCCGAGGAACTTGCGGTGGCGTTTGCGGTGCTGGCCGACCCCGTCCGGCTCCGGCTCCTCAGCCTCTTGGCCTCGGCGGAAGCCGGCGAGGCGTGCGTCTGCGAACTGGTGGAGCCGCTCGGCCGCTCCCAGCCCACTGTGTCCCACCATCTGAAGATCCTGGCCGACGCCGGCCTGATCGTGGGCGACAAACGTGGGCGGTGGGTCTGGTACCGGGCCGTCCCGGAACGGCTCGACCAGTTGAGGGGCGTGCTGGCCTAGGCCCCAGGCCACCCGTTCATAAGACGGTGTTCACCCTGGCGTCCTACCAGGGAAACCTCCTCGACATCTTCCCCGGGAAGACTTCAGCCGTGCGACCGCAGGCCAGCGCTCAGTCCCCCAGAGCGTCGGCCTGTCGGGCGCGCGCCCGTCAATGACGGGACGGCGAAGGTTTCATGCCCACAGCCGAGTGGCGACCTCGGCCCACAGGCCGGCGAACGCCTGGGCTGCGGGCGAGGACGGCGCGTAGGCCCCGACCGGAGCCCGCTCGGGCCCCATGCGCTCGATGATGCTGGCGTTTGGGATCGGCGTGGTCAGCAGGTGCGGCCACTCGCTGCGCAGTGAGGCCATGACCTCGCGGTGCAGGCGCTTACGACCGTCGACCATCGAGAAGTAGGGCAGGAGCGATGGCGGGGAGTCCTGCCCGCCCAGGAAGTCCGACAACTGATGCAGGGTCCGCGACGACAGGGTGGTGGGGATGACTGGCACGAGGAGCGCATCAGCGGCCCCGAAGACGCTCTCGCTGGCCAGGGAAATGCTCGGAGGGCAGTCGAGGAAAGCCACGTCGTACCGGCTCTCCACGCCCTTCAACAGCGATGCCAGGCGCTCGGTCGGCCGCTTGCTCCCGTCGAGGTGAAGGTCGAGGTGCCGCAGCGAGAAATCGGCGGGGACGACGTGCACGCCGGGCAGGTCGCTCGCCCGTACATGCTCGGCCAGGTCACCCTTGGAGCTCACGAGCCGTTCGGTACCGCCCTTGACCTTCGGCCGGATGCGAAAGAAGAACGTGGCCGCTCCCTGGGGGTCGAGGTCCCAGACGAGTACGCGACTGCCACTGATCGCCGCTTCCCGGGCCAGGTTCACCGCGGAGGTCGTCTTCCCGACCCCGCCCTTGATGCTGTAGGTGGCCAACACCTTCACGACAGGCCTCGCAGCAGCTCGGCCAGGGTTCGAGCGGTCGGCTTCGTGTCGTAGGTCGCAAACCGTTCGGCGAACTGCTCGCGGGCATCCTGGCGCCGGCGGTCGAACACTTCGGTGAGGCGCCCCATCGCCAGCAGGGTGTCAGCGGTGACCCCCGGGGCCCCGTGGAGCTCCTGGCTCATGGCCCTGAGCTGGGTGGTGTGCACCTCGGTGTCCTGATGTTCGCCCAGGTTGTCCTGCACCGCTTTCAGGCGCTGGACGAACGGCTTCCGCGACGAGGCCGGAAGCAGACCGCCGAAGCACTCGAGCAGGTACCGCAACCGCTTGGCATCCTTCCGGAGCTCGTGCAGTTCCTCTGCCTCGGTGGCCGGGCCGATGCCCCGGCCGCGCGACAAAAGCTGCTCCTGGGCCTCGGTGATGCGGGCAGCGACGATCGGGCCGAGGGCCGGAGCGGACTTCTCCTTCTTCGACGACGGCTTCTCGGTGGCCGGGGCGTCGAGCCAGGCGCGCCAGGCGGTCATGAGTCCTCGATAGCGGGGCGAGCCGAGGTGACCGGCGAGGACGACATGCTCGGCCGCCCGCCGGCGTTCGATGTGGTCGACGACGGGCGCCAGCACTCGCACCGTCTCGGGGTCGAGCGGGGCGACGTACCCCGGCCACTCGATCACGTACACATCCATGTCGCGCAGAGGGCTGGTCACCGCACCGAGCCACCGGAACTCCGCCTTGAAGTGGTCTCGACCATCCGCCGGCAGCACCCGCTTGGCATGCGACAGCACCGAGCGAGTCCGCCGGACTGCGACGCGCAGGTCGTGCAGGAACTCGGGATCGATGTCGTCGACGGTGCCCGGCCGGTTGGCGTCGATGGTGTCGGCCAGGTTCGCCAGCACCCTCCGGAACCCCTCGGCCGCAGGCTCGGCCGGGTCAAGCGCCACCGTGGGTGAGTCGAGGTGGCCACGGAAGTCGATCGCCAGCTCGTCGGCGGCGAGGTCGAGCACGCCTCCGTCGCGCCGGGTGAGCCCGAGCGAGCCGAGCAGTTCCTCGGCCTGGTGGGCGGCCTTGGCGTAGCCCTCGAACGGAGATACCTCGGCGGTCCAGCGGACCGAGAGCGCTTCGCCGGGAGGGGCGGCGAGCTGATCGTGGAGGTCCACGGCGACGATGGCCTTGCCGCTCTCGTTGCGCCGTACGGCGGTGGCGTGAAGACCCGAAATGCTGACCGTCGGGCGCAGGGCCCGCACGTCGAGGAGAGGCGCCAGGCGAGCCCGGAGCGGGCCCGGCGGAAGGTCGCCGCCGACCGACGGGACACGGTCGACCACGACGACCGCCGGCGCCGGGCCTCCGTCACTCACGATCAGCTGAAGCTCAGCGCCCTTGCGAACCTCCACTCGGATGCCGGCGGCGTGAAGCCGGCCGTCGAAGGTATCGAGCAGCGTGCGCTCGACCGGGCGGAAGCGGCTCACCTCGAAGCCGGCGCCTACGAGCGCCGAGGCCAGATGGTGGACCGGCAGCGTGTCGCTGCTGTAGTTCAAGAGGCCACCCACGGGCGGCGCGGACTCCTTCGACTGACGCTGGGCATACGGAATATTGCCATCTCATCGACCTGCGAGGGTGACCTTGCTGAACTCAGATGAACGCAGGATGGCGCGAGGGTGAACGGTCGGGGCGGACGCTGCTCGACGGACCGAACTCCCTACTGGCCATCTCGCGGCAACCCGCCGCTTCTTCTTGCCGGATACTCTCCTGTCGTCGGCGAGAGATAGGCGTCATCCTGAGCTGGTGGGACACGGGCGTAGGCCGGCAAGGAAGCGCCGGTGCTCAAGCGGCGCGAGAGCCAGTGGTCACCGATGTCGTCAATAGCTCCATCACGGGTGAAGCCGAGTGTGGTTCTACTCCCGCCGACCTCAACCGGTTCACCGTATCGAAGAGCGACCCAGGAACGGCTTTGATTCTGGCCGGAGAGGGAACCGTTGGCATGGAAAGGGCTTGTTGGTCGAACGTATGTTTGGTACAATGAGGCCATGGCGGAGACGATGCAAGACGAGATGGATGCATCGGGCCTGGAGCTCGAAATAGCCGAGGCGTGTGGCGTGGTGAATGCCGCCACCGCTCGCCTCGTCCACCTCATCGGCCGCGTTCTGGGCACCGGGTCGTGGCAGGGCCACGGCATCCGCTCGGCGTCGCACTGGGTGGCCTGGAAATGCGGGGTCTCCCCGGCCCGGGGCCGGCGGCTGGTGGGCATGGCCCGGCGGTTGGGCGAGCTGGTCGAGACCCGGGCCGCCTTCTACGAAGGGGCGCTGTGAGGACCAGGTGGCGGTGGTCTGCCGCCACGTGCCGGCCAGCTTCGATGCCGAGGCGGCCACCCTGGCCAGGTCGGCCACGGTGGTGCAACTCCAGCGGGTACTGGGCAGCTACCCCTTCGTCGAGAAGGCGAAGGCCGATCCCACCGAACCGACTGAGCCCGAGGCGCCCGCCGAGCCCCGGCGGGTGAACTTCGGCCACACCGAGCGGGGTACCTGGCAGCTCAACGCCGAGCTGCCCGCCGACGAGGGTGCGCTGGTGGAGCGGGCACTCGTCGCCGCTCGTGACGAACTGTTCGGTGCCGGCCAGCACGACACGACGGCCAGGCCGGTGCCCTCCCAGGTGGACTGGGCCGACGCGTTCTTGGCCACGGCCGACCGGTCGCTGGGGTCCGCGACCCGACCGCACCAGGACCGGAACCTGGTACTGCTCCACGTCGGCACCGATGTGGCGGGGGCCACGAACGCACACCTCCACCTCGGCCCCGGCCTCAGCGAGGGCCTGCGCCGCTTCGTCGGCTGCGACGCCCGCATCAGACCGGTGCTCGAGGCCGGCGGCCGCCATCGCCGACGCCGAGCGCCTCGCCTTCGGGGCGCAGCGGGTGAGGGGCATGCGCATGGGCTGGACCTCCCAGCAATCGGTGCGGGCGAAGGGAAAGGGGACGGCTGGTTGCCGATCTTCCGCCGTCGTCCTTGGTGACGACGATCATGCTGGACCGCGGCCGGCTCGATCCCGGCCCGCCCGGGAATGAGCTGAACTCGGTCGGGTTGGCCGGGTCGCCGGGCCGGTCGTCGGGGCGCTCGCCGGGGTGCTGGATGCCGACGAACATGGTTCGGCTGTCGGGCGTCAGCCCATCCGGTGACCCGTACTTGTCGCCGTTGATGGTGGACCCGTGGGCGGGGACCGCAGGATCGCCGGCGAGGTGGAAGATCTCCCATGCGAAGGTGGGCTCGTCGAAGTCCCCGGCGTAGCGCCACCGGACCACGTGGCCGTAGACATTGTTGGGGCGGGGATTGACTGCGTCGACGCCCGGGGAGCCCGCTCGTCCCCGGTTGCTGTTGTTGGTGAGAGTCACGAACACTTCGAGCTGGGCATTGCGCACGTCGATCCACTCGGGCCGGTCCATCTCGGTGGCGCCCACAGCGTCGGCCGCGGCGCGAGCGTTGATGAGGATGTCGGCCTGAGTGGCGAACCCCGGAGAGGGCCGGGTTCGCAGTGGTCAGCGGCAGCCACTCCCCCGTGCCGTCGTCCTTGAACTTGGCCGCGCTTGGCGGGCATCGAGGTGGGGCGGATCGGGTCGATCTCGGTCACCCAGCCGAAGCGGTTGGGCTCGTTGGGGACGGTGGCGACTTGGAAGCGCTCGTTGGTGGTGTGCCAGAGGTACCCGAAGCCGGCGGCGCCGATGCCATAGCAGGCTTCAACTGCGTTGCGGGCAGCCGTCTTGCGGAAGTAGCCGTCGAAGTTCTCCTCGCATGCCAGGTACGTGGCCCAACCGGGACGGACGGCGGACCTGCCACACCCCACCGATGCCCCCAGCACGCTCCGGCGCGACACCCGCCCCTGAAGCACCTCGGCCAGGGACTCGTTGTTCGAGGGGTTCGAGACGATGTCGTCGTCGACGATTGACATGTGTACGACCTCCGGATCGGCACGATTCGAAGGGCAAGCTACGAGCGCAAGACGACTTCGGGGTGGCCAACCGGCAAACGGGCGCCGACGAGCAGATGAAGCCTCGGCGGGATGTTCAGCGGTCCTCGTGGGCCCGGCGGATCGTGGCCTTCTTCCCCTTGATGGTGCTGGCCCGTAGGGCGGTGACCACTTCGTCGGCCGCCGACTCCGGCACCTCCACCAGAGTGAAACGATCGGCGATCTCGATGGCGCCGATGTCGCGCCCACTCAACCGCGTCTCCCCGGCTATAGCGCCGACAAGATCCTGGGGGCGGATGCCGGCGCTGCGGCCGGCGCCCACGAACAGACGCGTCATCCCGGCCCCCGGAGTGCGGGGCGGGCGGGGCGGGCGGTTCCCGGGGGCCTTCGTCGGGCCGCCGGCGCCCCGCTCGGAGCTGGGGGTGAATTCGGGGATGTCCTGGTCGTCGGCGACCACCCCACCGGCCTCGTGGGCCAGCTTCACCGCGGCCAGCGCCACCTCCATCACGTCGAACTTGTCGGCCAGCGACTCGACAACGACGCGGAAGCCGTCGAGGTCGTCCTCCAGGATGGACTCCTCGAGCGCGGCCCGGGTGAGCTCCAGCCGGCGGGATCGCAGGTCGGCCGTGGTCGGCACCTTCTCGACGGTGATGCGCTGCTTGGTCACCCGCTCGATGGTCTTCAGCATCCGGTGCTCCCGCGGCTCGACCAGCGTGATGGCCACCCCCTCCCGGCCGGCCCGGCCCACCCTGCCTATCCGGTGGACGTAGGAGTCGGGCGCCGAAGGGACCTCGTAGTTCACGACGTGGGTCAGCTGATCGATGTCGAGCCCGCGGGCGGCGACGTCGGTGGCCACGAGCAGGTCGGCCGTCCCGGCGCGGAGGCGACCCATGACCCGGTCTCGCTGCTCCTGGGTCATGCCGCCGTGCAGCGCCTCGGCACGGTACCCGCGGCCGTTCAGCGTGCCGGCGATCTGGTCGACCTCGTCCCGGGTGCGACAGAAGACGATGGCCGCGGTGGGCGACTCCACGTCGAGGATGCGCCCGAGGGTGGCGGTCTTGAACGCCCGGGGGACGACGTAGGCGAGCTGGCGCACGAGGGGGGCCTGGCCGGGGTCGACCTGGGCCCGGCCCATGTGGATCCGGACCGGGTTCCGCAGGTGGCGCCGGGCCATGCCGTCGATACGGGCGGGCATGGTGGCCGAGAAGAGGACGGTCTGGCGTCCGGCCGGCGTCGCCTGGAGGATGGCCTCGATGTCCTCGGCGAAGCCCATGTCGAGCATCTCGTCGGCTTCGTCGAGCACGACCACCTCGAGGCCGTCGAGGGGCAGCGTGCCCCGGCCGATGTGGTCGATGGCCCGGCCCGGCGTGGCCACCACCACGTCGACACCCCGGTCGAGGGCGCTCAGCTGGCGACCGATGGGCTGGCCGCCGTAGATCGGCAGGACGCGGGCGCCCAGCTCACGGCCGTATCGGTGCACCGCCTCGGAGACCTGGATGGCCAGCTCGCGGGTAGGCACGAGCACGAGCGCCGTCGGCCGCTTCGACCGGGCGCCGGTGACCAGGCGCTGGAGCAGGGGCAGGGCGAAGGCGGCCGTCTTGCCGGTGCCGGTGGCCGCCTGGCCGAGCAGGTCGCGCCCGTCGATGAGGGGCGGGATGGCCTCCCGCTGGATCGGTGTGGGCTCCTCGTACCCGAGGCCGGTGAGGGCGGCCAGCAGTTCCGGCCGCAGGGCCAGGTCGGCGAAGGTGGCGTCGTCGCCGGTCCCCGGCTCGTCGTTGTCGGTGGGGGTCATGGCTGGGCTCCTGCCGAACATGGTCCGGGCGGTCGGGCGACACGGGGATCGTGGCGTCTGGGGACCCGTCGCCGGCGCGGGCCTGGCCTGGTCCTGCTCCAGTTTCCCACGCCGGCCGGGCCGGCTCCGGCGGGCCTGACGCCCGGATCAGCCGGTTGGGCCCGGGCCGTCGCTCTGACCGCGGAGGAGGGCCTCGACCGCCCCGGGCGCCGGGTCGACGACGGCCGGGCGAGCCGTGCCGCCTTCGTGTCGCAGGAAGGCGGCGTGCACCCGGACGGCGAGGACGGCGTGGTGGGTGGCGTTGGCCGGCACGGTGCCGTCGGGGAGCTGATCGCGGTGCTCCCGGACCCAGCGGGCGGCAGCCCGCACCGCGTCGTGTTCGACCTGGCTCGACTCGTCGGCGACGTCGAATCGCCAGCGCCGCGCCTGGCGGGCGATCGAGACCTTGTCACTGTCCGGCTCCAGGCCGGCCGCAGGGAAGATGCGGCAGTCATACGTGCGACAGGTCCGCGGCCGGTGCCGGTAGATCGAGCATCCGCCGTCGACGAGCATCGGGCAGTGGCCGTTCTGGTCGTAGCCCATGAGGACGTTTCCCCTGGGCATCCGTGGGGCGGGGAAGAGCAGCTGGGCCGGCACCCGGGCCAGGGTGTCGGCCTCGTCGGGCCCGATATGGACGAACAGGGACGATGTGCAACAGGCCGTGCAGGTGCCGCACGGAACGTCGGACGGAGCCTCGCCTTCGAGGGCACGCTCGATGCCCGTGAGCCAGGCCGAGAAGCTCCCGGCCGGAAGCGGCTGGTCGTCGGGGCTCACGGGATCGGCCGCCGCCCCGTGCCGTGGGCGGTCGGCGCCCTGAATCGGCAACCCCGGACAGGCGGGGGGCCGGACGCCATACTGGACGCGAATGGTGGAAGGCGGCACAGTCGTGAACTCCGATGGCGGTGCCGATGGCCCGGATGGCGCGTCCGTGGGCCAGCTCGAAGACGTACTCGCCCAAGGCGACGCCTTCGTCATCGACGACGGGGCGAACCTACGCCGGGTCA
>JBBQRO010000026.1:0-36453 GCA_038214685.1 Acidimicrobiales bacterium | reverse complement strand
CCGGCTCTTGGACTCGCCCTTGAGCGAGGTGCCGGACTGGCGGGTGACGGGCGCAAGGCCGGCGTAGCTGGCCAGCTTGGAGCCGTCGGCGAAGCGGGAGCCATCACCGATCTCAGCGAGGATCCGTGCTCCCGTCCGGGGGCCGATCCCCGAGAGGCTGATCAGGATCTCGCCAAAAGGGTGGGCGAGGAAGACCCCCTCGATCTCCTCGGCAAGCGCCTTGCGCCGGCCGTGGAGCCGGTCGAGCTCGCCCGCCAGCTCGGCGATCACTCGGCCGAACGTCGGCTCGGCCGGCAGCGTGACGGTCTGGGCGTCCAGCGCGGCCATGACCGCATCGGTGACCTTGGCCGCCAGCCGAGGCGATCGAACGCCGACGGCCTTGGCTATCCGTGCCCGGCCGGCGGTCCGAAGCGCAGTCGGCGTGGCGAACTTCGCCAGGAGGTCTCGCACGCCGGCATGGGCCAGACGCGAGCCGACTGCCCGCTCAAGGGCCGGAGACGGCGCCGCTCTGCGTGTGGGAGGGAGACGATGGCGCCGGGATTCGCGCCGCTGTTGCTGCTCTTGGCGGGCGCTACACAACCGTCACGCGTTAGCCGGGCCGGTTCCCGGGCGCGAGGATCAAGGAGGGTCGAGCGTCACCGGGGCGACGCCAAGACCAGCCGCAAGCGCGCCGGAATGAAGCCGCCGGTGCCATGCGGCGACGACGAGCGACCGGTCGGACATCGCGAGTGCGCTGGCGAGGTGCACGGCATCGGCGCCCCTCAGCGCATGCACCTTGGCAAGCTCGCCGGCGTGGTGCCCGACGGCCGGCGTCAACTCGATAGGCCGGGTCGCGCCCCAGAACTCGTCCCAGCTGCCTTCTGCCTGCGTGAGGCCATTCCGGTCGAGGTCATGGTTCCGGTGGGCGGCAGCGAGCGCGGCCCGAACCTCGGGATAGGTCAGCCTGCTCGACACGGCGGCGTCGCTTCCGTCCCACAGCGCGACGGCGAGCTCCGTCCCGGCCTCCTCGACGAGCAGCTTCACGAACGCACTGGCATCGAAGTAGACCAGCGGCACCTCAGCCTCGTTGCTCGCTCACCAACGGGGCGACCGGGCGGCGGGGACGGGGCCGTGGTCGTCCGGAGGCCGTTGGCCTGTCCGGGCTGGTCGGCCGACCGATGACACCTTCGGCCGTCAACCGGTCGAGCAACGGGGTCGTGTCTATTCCGAGAAGGCGCGCCACCGGGACCCCACGCTCGGTGACGACGACCTCATCGCCTTGCTGCGCCCGCTCCACCCACACGCGGAGGTTGGCTCGGAGCTCGCTGACGGCTACGTCCATACCCCTTTAACTGTACAGGCTCTGCTGACCAGAACGTACGCGAGAGCGACAAGGTCACGGAGTCCGAAGCCTCTCAGCGCGGGAACTCGATGATGGATCGGGCGATGCGCTCAGGTTGCAGGCGCCGCCTCGTGGTGCCGGTCGGGGAGGGGGCCGCGCTACGCTTTCAGCCTGAGCATGAGCAACCCGCGGCGCCCGACCGGCGACGGTCAACCTCCAAGTCCGGGCGTGAGCCCCGCCCCGCCTCGTCCCCGCCGAGCGGCGAGGTAAGGAGCCGAGGTGCTCACCATTCTCGGGCTTCTCGCCGTGGTCGCCCTTATCGCGGCCAATGGCTACTTCGTCGCCGCGGAGTTCGCCTTCGTCGCCGCCAAGCGCGGCCGGCTCGAAGACGCGGCGGCCACGGGGGACCGCCGCTCGAGTCGAGCGGTGCAGGTGCACAAGCGGCTCAGCTTCATGCTTTCGGGAGCACAGCTCGGGATCACCGTCACCTCCCTGATCATCGGTTTCATCGCCGAACCCACCCTGGGCCGGGCTCTGGAGCCGGTGGTGGGAGCACTCGGAGTCCCCGAGGGTGCCCGCTTCGGGGTCGCTCTTACTGCCGGGTTCATCCTGGCGACGGCGGCGCAGATGATCTTCGGCGAGTTGGCGCCGAAGAACCTCGCCATCGCCAAGCCCGAGCCGGTCGCCCGAGCCCTGGCCGGATCGACCCTGATGTTTATGCGCCTGGCCTCGCCGCTCATCCGCCTCTTCGATGGTTCTGCGAACCGGCTCCTCCGGGCGCTGGGCATCGAGCCCATCGAGGAGCTGCACGGGGGAGTCTCGGTGGAGGAGCTCGACCTCATCGTCGAGGAGTCGGCGGGCCTCGGGAAATTGAGCACCCGCCAAGCGGCGCTGCTGGAACGGGCGATCGACTTCGGCACGCTGCACGCCTCGGCTGCCATGGTGCCGTGGAACCGGGTGAAAACGATCGCTGCACGGGAGTCCTGCGAGGACCTGCGGCGGTTGATGGCCAGCGCACACACCCGCTTCCCCGTGATCGGCGAGGCCGGCGCGGTCATCGGGCTCGTCCACGCCAAGGGCCTGTTCCAGGTGAACGACGACGCCCTCGCCTCGACAGCGGTGGCCACCATCACCCGGGCCGCCCTGGTCCTGCCCGAGACGGCTAGCTTGCGCGCGGTACTCGCCGCCCTCCGCCGGGAGGCCACCGAGATGGCGATCGTGGCCGACGAGTACGGGGCCCCGGCAGGCGTGGTGACCCTGGAGGATCTGGTGGAGGAGCTCGTGGGCAGCATCGCCGACGAGTACGACCCGGCCGAGCCTCAAGCCGTCGACCACGGTGACGGCTCGTGGACGGTGCCCGGTTCGTGGCGTATCGACGAGATCGAGCGTACGACCGGCCTGTCGCTCCCCGCCGACGGTACCTACGAGACCGTCGCCGGGCTCGTGTTGTCGCGGCTGCAGCGCATTCCGGCCACCGGGGAACAAACCGAGGTCGGCGCCGCGCTGCTCGAAGTCACCGCCATGGAGGGATGGGCCATCACCTCGGTGCGGGCCCGGCTCCGTAAGGAACCGTCGACCAGCGGTGACGACGGGTGAGCACCCCCACCGCACTTCTCGCAAGCTTGGCGCTCCTCCTGGCCAACGGGTTCTTCGTCGCCGCCGAGTTCGCCATGCTCGCAGCGCGCCGCTCACGGATCGAGCAGCTGGCTTCCGAGGGTGACCGCCGGGCCCGCCACGCGCTCGCCGGTATCCGGGAGCTCTCGCTCATGCTCGCCGGCGCGCAGCTCGGCATCACTATCTGTTCGCTGCTCCTCGGCGCCGTCGCCGAACCCGTCATCGCCCACCTGTTCGAAGGCGTCCTCGGCGGGGTGGTCGAGCTGCCTGAAGGGGTGCTGCACGCCATCGGCTTCGCGATGGCGCTCGCAATCGTGGTGTTCCTCCACATGGTCGTCGGTGAGATGGCGCCGAAGTCGTGGGCGATCTCGCACCCGGAATCCTCGGCCCTCGCCCTGGCCCGACCCTTCCGCGGCTTTGCTCTCCTGGTCCGTCCGATGATCAGCCTGCTCAATGTGATGGCCAACGGCGTGGTCCGCCTCGTCGGCGTCCAACCGCAGGACGAGCTGGCCATGGCCCACTCGCCCGCCGACCTCCTTTTGCTCCTCAAGGAATCGGCCGGCCACGGCGACATACCCGCCGACGACCGCCGCCTCCTGGTGCGGACCCTCGAGCTTTCGGGTCTCGATGCCGCTGCAGCCATGACGCCCCGGCGCGACATCGTCGCCATCGGTGCCGACGAGCCCGCCAGCGCCATCGCTACTCTCGCCCGGAGCTCCGGGCGGTCGCGGCTCGTGGTCCACGACGGCGACCTCGACCACGTGATCGGTGTGCTTCACGTCAAGGATGTCCTTCTCGTCGACCCCGCTCTCCGGGCATCGACGACGGCACGGGAGCTGTCCAGGCCGGTCCCGGTCACCCATGAGGGCCACCTGCTTGAGGACCTCCTCGTCGAAATGCGCACCAGTCGCCAGCACCTCGTTGTCGTGGTCGACGAGCACGGGATCGTCATAGGCATCGTCACCCTGGAGGACGTGCTCGAGGAGCTCATCGGGGACTTCGAGGACGAGTCCGACCACCGATCTTGGCGGTGCCGGCGCCTCACCGACGGCACCTTCGTCCTGGCCGGGGGCCTGCGCCCTGATGAGCTACGCGAGCGCACGGGCGTGGAGCTCCCCGACGGAGAGTGGGAGACCGTTGCCGGGTACGTGATCGCCGCTCTCGGCCGGATTCCGGCGATCGGCGACACAGTTTCCATCGACGGCGTCACCCTTACCGTCAGCGACCTCGATGCCTACGCCGTCACCGAGGTGCGAATGCACACCACCATCGCAGTACAAAGCTCGCCGTCCGAGGCGGGGTGATCCATTCGCGTACGCCGCCCGGCTCCTTCCGTTCGGCCTTCATACGCAGCTGAGGATTGATCCGTAGACAGGACAACGGGAACCTCTCCAGCCCGCTCAATTGGTTTCGCTGGTCAGCGAAGGGAAGAGAGAACGATGTCCATCAGGACGAAGGCCTCCATCGCCGCGCTCGTCGGGGCGCTGGCGCTCGCCGGCGCCGCGTGCGGCGACAGCGGACCGGCTGTTCCCGACGCTTCCGGTGCCGCCCAGGACGCCCGGGGCGCCAGCAGGGTCACGGCGATTCCAAGCCTTTCCGGCGTCGGCACGTCGGTGAAGATCGACGCCGGCACGGCCGCCGCGCTCACGTCGCTCGGGGTCGCCCTTGCGCCAATCGGCACCGCGACATTCGAGGCTTCCACCTCCACCATCACGTTCCCGATCACCTCGGGCTACGCCGAGATTCACAGTGACCCGTCGGTCAAGCCCGGGTACATCCAGGGCTCCATTGCCCACGCCGACAGCGGTTTCAGCCTGACCGCCGGCACCACCACGGTCGAGCTGTCCGACTTCGTGGTCGACCCCGGCAACTCGATGCTCTACGGCACCGTCGGTGGCACCCCCAAGGTCCCGCTGCTGTTCCTCGACGGCACGGCGGTGAAGGTCGGCAGCGACGGGGAGGGCACTGTCGTCCTCGAAGGCACCGTGGCCAAACTGACCGACACTGCGGCTGGCGCCCTGAACGGCGCCTTCAACGTCACGGCCCTCAAGGCCGGCATCTCGCTGGGCACCGTCCGCCTGGTGGCCAAGGGCAGCCCCTCCACCTACGACGCAGTGGCGGACAGGACGGCCCGCATCTCCCGCCTGGGCGGCAAGACCACGTCGGTCACCCTCGACGCCGGCACGGCCACGGCGCTGCAGACGCTCGGTGTCTCCGTGGCCCCGACCGGCTCGGCCACCTTCGACAGCGCCACGTCGACGGTGACCTTCCCGATCACCGGAGGCTACGCGGCGATTCACTCCGACCTCGGCTACAAGCCCGGCTACATCGCCGGCACCGTGCTCCACCAGGCGAGCGGCCTGAGGTTCAGCAAGGGCGACACCTCCATCGAGGTCACCGACTTCGTGGTCGACCCCGCCAACTCGACCCTGACCGCCTCCTCCGGCGGGAAGTCGGGCATCCCGCTGCTGTCCCTCGACGGCAAGGCCGTCAAGGTCAGCATGGAGGGTTCCGACGTGGTCCTGCAAGGCACGGTGGCCAGGCTCACCGCCCCCGGTGCTGCGGCGCTGAACGCCACCTTCGGGGTCAGCGACTTCACGGCAGGTCTGCCCCTGGGCGTCGTCCGCCTAGTCGCCGCTTCAGCCGCCGGCTGAGCAGTTCCGCAGCCCTGTCTCGCGTGACGGGGTCAGGCCGCGGGGTCGAACCAGTCGAGACCGGGGAAACGGGCGAAGCCGCGATCGGCGGTCGCCAACCGGCAGCCGTGGGTGAGGGCGACGGCCGCCAGGTGGCCATCGGGGACCAGGTTGCCGGCTAGGCCTCGGTCCTGGTCGACGAGCATGTGGAGCCTCTCCCATGGCGCGTGGCCGGTCGGGAGCCACCGAGCTCGGCGAGCGGTACGGAGCCGGGTCACAAACTCCAGGGCCCGAGCCGTCGGCGCCGGAGTAAGGACGATTCTCGAGTTGGTGACGATCCGCACGAAGCCGGCGAGGACGTGGTCGTGCAGAGCCAACTCGTCGTCGCCGGCCACCAACCCGGAGAGCCAGGTGGCATAGCGCTCGTGGCGCTCCGCCTCCTGACGGAAGGCGTAGACGAGCACGTTGACATCGGGAAGGATCACGAAGCCGGCGTCATGCATCCAGCGCGGCCCAGAGCGCCTCCTTGTCAGCCAGATCGACGAGCAGGCGCCCATTCGGGTCACCGAAAGATGGAAGGGGCTCCGGCCGACTGGAAGGGTCGGGCGAGGTGTCGTAGAGGACGGCCCGCAATCCCTCCTCGACGAGGCTGGTGAAGGTCCGTCCCTCAGCTGCGGCGCGGGCCTTGGCCTGGGTGGCAAGAGCATCAGGCAGATTGATGGTCGTACGCATGCATACAAGCATATCGCTGCTGCCGAGCGGTCAGGCGCTGCGTAGACGGACCACGACGAGCGCGGTCGCCACCGCCCACACCACCCCGAGCACGATGAGAAGGCCGGCGGTGTAGTTGTGCGGGAGTGAGGTGGGGTTGTTCGCCGCCAGACCGAAGCCGCGTACCAAGGGATAGGAGAACAGGGCGACGATGCCGCTGATGGCCAGGGCACCCTGGACGACAGCGCGAGCCCGGCCGGGTACAGCACGAGCCAGCAGCACCCCGGCCCCGATGAGCAGGGGGGCAATGATCAGGTCGTGGAGCAGCGCCCCGCCCACCACGAAGCGGGCCAGGTTGGCGGGCCGAGTGTCGAGGCTGTGCTCGAAGATTCCACGCAGGCCCCAGGCGATGACCGCCCAACCGATGGCGGCCGAGATCCAGAACAGGGGCCCGGCCCGGTGGTCCTCGTCGCGCTCCGGCTCGATGGTCGGCACTCCGGAGGTCACAGGACCACCACCTTGGTGACCCACTTGGTCTGCAGGACCCCGGGGCGGTTGGGAGCTATGAGCCGGCAGGGGAAGCCATGGTCGAGGGCCAGGGGCTCGCCGTCGAGGTGGGTGGCCAGGAGGGTGTCGCGGTCGGCGGCCTGGCCGGCGTTCAGCGTGGAGGTGCGATAGACGCCCTGGGGCTCGAGGGACTCCAGGAGGATTGTGCGGTCGGGCTCGGCGCCGGCCATGGTCAGCAGGTCCCGCACCCGCACGCCGCTCCAGGGCGCGGAGAAGCTCCAGCCCTCGACGCAGGCGATGGGCAGCACGGTGTCGTTTGCCGGCAGGGCGCGGAGCTGGTCGAGCGTGAGCGATATCGGGCGGGCGACCCGGCCGGAGATCTCCAGCCGGTAGGCGGGGGAGTTGGCCAGGTCGACGACCCCGGCGTTGGCCGCACCACGGTTCACGGGCCGCCCCTGGGGACCGGTGGCCGGATCACGGGGCGCCAGCAGCCCGAGGCGCCGCAGGGGGCGGATGGTCTGGCCGATCGTCGTCAGGGTGAGGATGCCGGACGCGGCGGCGACCGTGGTCAGCAGGCCCCGGCGGGACAGTCCGCCCCCCGTTCCCTCAGCGGTGGTCTCGAGAACGGGGTCGGCCTCGGCCAGGGCCGGGCGGCGGGAGGGCCGGGCCAGGCTGCGGCGGGCGATGGCCCACTTTGCCCCCCCGTGGGCGACGATCGAGCCCATGGTCACCCAGGACATCCAGTAGTGGGAGGCGGTGAAGGAGAACTTCCACGGGTACCACTGGGCGATGTTGGCCACACCCGAGAAGGACATGAAGATCCCGCCGGCCACCAGCGGGAAGAGGCCGATGCGCTCGACGAGGTGGCTGGCCCGCTTGGCCAGCGGGAAGGCCACGAACCGCGGCCAGACCAGCCACAACTTGGCGATCAGGACCGGGACCGACGCGATCCCGCTCACGACGTGCAGGCCCTGGGTCAACCGGTAGAGGCCGGCGGGGCGGGCGGGGATCGGGAGCCACGACAGCGGGTTCTGCTGGACGTGGGAGTAGAGCCCGGTGAGGAAACAGATCGAGAACAGGATCCCGAGAGCGGCACCGAGGATGGCGGCCAGCCGCTCGTCGCGCAGCGCCGAGCGGTAGACGCCCTGGCGCAGTGGCTCGTCGGGATCGGTGGCGAACCGCTCGACGGCCTCGGGCAGCTTGATGCTCATGGGGTGGGCTTCAGGCGGGCGAACCAACGGCCCGAGGGGGTGGCCCCCAGGGCGGTGACCTCGAGGCCGGCGGGCCCGGCCAGCTCGGCGATGGCATCGGCGCCGACGACGGCCCAGGCGAAAGACTGGCTGCGCTCGCCGTTGCGCTCGAACCAGGCGGTGAGCCGGCGCCAGCCGGTACCCGGTGGCTGCACCTCGGCCACGACCTGGCCGCCGCCGGCGGTGAGCTGCCGGCACCTGGTCAGCAGCCGGGTGGGGTCACCACCGATGCCGACGTTCCCGTCGAAGAGCAGCGCCGTGGCCCAGCGCCCCTCGCCCGGCAAGGGCCCGAAGAGGTCCCGCTGGAGGACGGTGGCGCCCCGCATCCGGGCCAGGGCGATGGCGGACGGCGACGAGTCGACCCCCAGGGCCGGCACCCGCCGCGACGCCAGGCTGGCCACCAGGCGACCTGGCCCGCAGCCGAGGTCGATGACCGGCCCGTCGATCGTGGCCAGCAGGGCCTGTTCCTCTGCGTCGGCCGGGTCGTGCCAGCGACCGAGGTCGAGGTCCAGGGCTTCGCCGGAATCGGCCCGTAGCACGACCCGCTCGTTCCCCGCCGGGTGGGAGCCGGCGCCGGCCGGCGGCCGGCGCACGGTGGTGGTCAGGAGGGACATCAGACCGAGGTCGCGGACGAGAGCACACCGAGACTCCGGGCCAAACCTGCGGTCCGGATGGCCGATCCCCCCTCGACCACTGCCGGCAGGTCGGCGATGGTGTCCAGGTCGACGAGCGTGGGCAGGGTTGTGACGTCGAGCCCGAGCCGGTGCAGCCGGGTCAGCTGGGCCGCCCCGGTCCGGCGCGTGCTCATGGGAACGTCGAGGAAAACCCGGGCATCGGCCCGGCGTAGGCCGATGGCCCACCATCCGCCGTCCTCGGCCAGCCCGAGCGCGGCGCTGGTGGTGTCGAGGGTCTCCAGCGCGTCGTCGAGCAGGCCGGCGGTGACCTGCGGGGTGTCCATCCCGATCTGGACACCAGGCCCGCCGGCGGCGGCCCACGCTGCAGCCAGTCGCCGGTCGAAGGGGCCCTCGACCTGAGGGACGACCTCGAAGCCGGGAGGCAGCCAGGGGCCTGGCGCGCCGTCGAGGGCCAGGATGCGGCGGCCGGCGGCGCAGGCCACCACTGCGTCGAGCGTGTCGGCCAGCGCCGCCTCGGCCACCGCCGCCGCTTCCTGCGGTGTGAGGGGGGGGCAGAGACGGGTCTTGACCCGTCCGGCCACGGGCGACTTGGCCAGTACGAGCACGTGGGGGGCGTTCATCGCCCGACCTGCTGGTCGGGCCATGAGTGCCGATCGGACCGGCCTCCCGGGCCGGTCATTCGTGCGTCCGCCAGCACCCGCCTCATGTCGCGGACGGCCCGCATGGTGCCGGCGACAGTGCCGGTGACCTTCGACCGGCCGGTGCGGGGGGCGTAGGGGATGGGCAGCTCGTCGATGCGCCAGCCGGCGGCGGCGGCCCGCAGGACCATCTCCAGAGGCCAGCCGAAGCGGCGGTCCTCGATGCCGAGGGCCAGCAGCTCGTCCCTCCTGGCCGCCCGCATCGGCCCGATGTCACGGAGCTTCTGCCCGGTGCGCCGGCGTATCTCCAGGGCCAGGTAGCGGTTGGCGATCCGGGCGTGGACCGGCCAGGCGCCGGCTGTGGTGGGGCGGCGGGCGCCCAGGACGAGGTCGCTGGCGCCGGCCAGCACCGGGCCGGCGACCTGCAGGAGGTCGACAGGGTCGAGCGAGCCGTCGCCGTCCATGAAACAAACGACACCGTCGGCGGGCTCGGCTGTGTTCAGGCCGGCCCAGCAGGCGGCACCGAAGCCGCGGACCGGCACGTCGACCACGACCGCACCCGCTCGGCGGGCGATGTCGCCCGAGCCGTCGGTGGAGCCGTTGTCGGCCACGACCGCCGTGTAGCCCGGCGGCATGGCGGCCAGGAGGGCGGGGAGGGCCCCGGCCTCGTTGAGCACCGGGATCACGACGTGCGGCATAGGACCAGTGTGCCCAGCGAGTCCTTGCGGGAAGCGGCCGAAGTGCTCACGATTCGGTGAACTCTGCGCCGCCACGGGCTGCAGGGCGCAGGGTTGGGGCACAATCGACCCGTGTCGTCCACCGTCTCCCCACTCGTCGCCTCGCCGCCACGGATTCTCGTGGTGGAGGACGACCTTACCGTTTCGGAGGTGGTGACCCGGTACCTCGAGCGGGAAGGATTCGTGGTCGAGGTGGCCTACGACGGCGCCGTCGCCCTGGAGCGGGCGCTCGCCGATCCGCCCGAGCTGGTGGTCCTCGACCTTATGATCCCGTCCCTGGACGGCTTCGAGGTCTGCCGCCAGCTGCGGGCCAAGGCGCCCGTGCCGGTGATCATGCTCACCGCCCGAGGCGAGGAGGCGGATCGTATCGTCGGGCTCGAGCTGGGGGCCGACGACTACGTGTCCAAGCCCTTCTCGCCCCGGGAGCTCACCGCCCGCATCAAGGCCGTGCTGCGCCGGGCCGCCGGCTCGGTGGCCACGAGCGGGGATGAGCCCACCGTGCTGCGGGCCGGCTCCTTGGAGGTCGACACGGTCGCCCACGAGGCCAGGCGCGACGGCGAGCTGGTGGCGCTGACCTCCCGGGAGTTCGACCTCCTCGTCCACCTCATGCGCAATCCCCGCCGGGCCTTCCGCCGCGAGCAGTTGCTCGAACAGGTCTGGGGCTTCGCCTACGGTGACACCTCCACGGTAACCGTGCACGTCCGCCGCCTCCGAGAGAAGATCGAGTCCGACCCTGCTGAGCCCCGGCACGTTTGCACGGTGTGGGGCGTGGGCTACCGGTTCGAGCCGTGACCGGCTCGTCAGGCCGGTCCAACAAGCACTCACTGGTCGACCATCGTCAGATGGTGGACCAGTGACCGCCTCGGCAAAAGGCCAGTGACTGGCCAGGGAGGGCAGAGCCCGGTGAGGCGCCGCCCCCGACTCCTGGTGTTGAGCGCAGTCGGCGTGCTCGGCGTGCTCGGTGCCGCCCTGCTGGCCGCCGACGCCAGCATGGGCGCACCCGACACTGTCGTCATGCTCAGCTGGGCCCTCGGCTCGGCGGCCGTCGCCGCCGCCGTGGCCGCCCTGCTCCTGCGGCTGCTGCGTTCCGCCCGCGTCGCGGTGCAGACGAGCATCGTTGCCCTGGCCCCGGTGCTGGCCGTCACCGTCGCCCTGATCGGCACCGGCACCACCATGTTCATCTCCGCCCACGACCTCCGTGCCCTCCTGGTGGTCACGGTGGCCGCGGGCACCGTCGGGCTGGTCACCGCCCTCGCCCTTGGCGAGCGGGTGTCGGCGGCCAGCCAACACTTGGGCGATCTGGCCCAGCGCATCGGCGACGACGGTGCGGGACGGGCCGGCGGTCCCGGTGAGGCGTCGATCCGTCGGGGTGGGCCGAGCGAGCTCACGGGCCTGGCCGGGCAGCTGGATGCTGCCCTCGACCGGCTGGCCGAGACCCGCGAGCTGGCGGCGGCGGCCGAGGACAGCCGCCGCCAGCTGGTGGCGTGGGTGAGCCACGACCTGCGGACGCCGCTGTCGGGAATCCGGGCCATGGTCGAGGCTCTGGAGGACGGCGTGGTCGACGATCCCGAGACCGTCGCCCGCTACTACCGGACCATGGGCCGGGAAACCGACCGCTTGGCCGGGCTGGTCGACGACCTCTTCGAGCTGTCCCGCATCCAGGCCGGCGCTCTCAACCTCGACCTCGAGCAGATCGCCCTCGACGAGCTCATCTCCGATGCGGTGGCGGGTGTCTCCCTGGCCGCCAGCACCAAGGGCATCGACCTGCGCGGGGAGGTGGCCTCGCCCACCCCGGTGGTCGAGCTCTCCATCCCCGAGATGGCCCGGGTGGTTCGCAACCTGCTCGACAACGCCATCCGCCACACGCCGAGCGGCGGGACTGTATGGGTCGAGGCCGCCCTCGACGACGACCGTCAGGCCGCCCTGGTGTCGGTGCGCGACAGCTGCGGCGGCATCCCCGTCCCCGACCTGTCCCGGGTCTTCGAGCTGGCCTACCGGGGCGACGCGGCTCGCACTCCCGGCGACGGTGGCGCCGGCCTCGGCCTGGCCGTCGCCCGGGGACTGGTCGAGGCCCATCACGGCGAGATCAGCGTCCGCAACGAGGGCGAGGGCTGTCGCTTCACCATCCGCCTGCCCCTGGCCGCCGCCTCCCCGGTATGAGAGTTCTGGTCACCGGGGGCGCCGGGTTCATCGGTTCCCACGTGGTCGACGCGCTGCTGGCCGGTGGCGCCGAGGTGCGGGTGGTCGACAACCTCGCGGCTCATGCCGGCGTGCCCGACTACCTGCCGCCGTCGGTCGAGCTCGTCGTGGCCGACCTGTCCCATCCAGGGGTGGCTGAGGCCGCGGTCGCCGGGGTCGACGCCGTCTGCCACCAGGCGGCCAAGGTCGGCCTCGGGGTGGACTTCGGCGACGTGGGTGGGTACGTGACCGACAACGATCTCGGGACGGCCCGCCTGCTCGAAGCGCTCTGGCGGAGGTCGTTCACCGGCCGGCTGGTGCTGGCGGGCAGCATGGTGGTCTATGGCGAGGGCCGGTACCGCTGTCCCGAGCACGGCGATGTGCGTCCCGGCCCCCGCACCGAGGCTGACCTGGAGGCCGGTCGGTTCGACCCGGCCTGCCCGGTGGCGAGCTGCCCCGACCGGGCCGGCTGGGCCACCATCGACGAAACCGCCCCGGTCGACCCCCGCAACGTCTACGCCGCCACCAAGCTCCACCAGGAGCACCTGTGTGCTCTGTGGGCCCGCGAGGCCGGAGCCACGGCGGTCGCCCTGCGCTACCACAACGTCTACGGCCCCCGGATGCCGCGCGACACGCCGTACGCCGGCGTGGCCTCGATCTTCCGCAGCGCGGTCGCCGCGGGCCGGGCCCCCGAGGTCTACGAGGACGGCGGCCAGACCCGAGACTTCGTGCACGTGACCGACGTGGCCCGGGCCAACGTGCTGGCCCTGACCGGGCCCGTCGACGAGGCGTTCGGCGCTTTCAACATCGCCAGCGGCACCCCGCACACGGTGGGCGACCTGGCCCGGGCCCTCGCCACCGCCCACGAGCCGGTCATCAGCGGCCGATGGCGCCTGGGCGACGTCCGCCACATCGTGGCCTCGCCGGCGCGCGCCGCCGAGGCGCTCGGCTTCGTGGCCGAGGTGGGCTTCGCCGACGGCATGGCCGACTTCGCCCATGCCGCCCAGCGCTCCTGACCCGGTCGCCGGGCCCTCGCCGCCGGCCCGCCTCGCCGCCGGGTTTGCCCTGGCCGCCGTCGTCGGCGTCGTCCTGTGCCTGACCCTCGTTACCGGCGAGCCGCTGCGCAACGGGCGCTGGGGGCTGCTCGTGCGCCTCGCCGCATGGGGGGTGGCCTGGGGAGTGGGCGTGGCGTGTGCCCTCCGCCTGCCGCGCCGGTTCGCCATCCCGGCGGTGTTCGTCGCGGCAGTGGTCCTCCGGCTCGCTGCGCTCGCCGGCCAGCCCATCCTCTCCGACGACCTCTTCCGTTACTCCTGGGACGGCAGGGTGCAGAACTCGGGCGTCGACCCCTACCGCCATCCCCCGGAGTCGGCCGAGCTCGTCGAGCTGCGGGAGGGCTGGCTGTGGCCCGACGCGGCGGGCTGCGCCAGCCTGCAGCGGCCGGAGGGGTGTACCCGGATCAACCGCCCGTCGGTGCTCACCATCTACCCGCCCGTGGCCCAGGCCTGGTTCACCGTCGTCGACCGCGTGGCCGGCGTCGGTGGTCAGCACAAGGTGTGGCAGGTGGCCGGCCTCCTGGGCGACGTGGCCCTGGTGGGAGCGCTGCCCATCGTGCTGCGGGCGTGGAAGCGCGACGAGCGGTGGTCGGCGCTCTACGCCCTGTCTCCGGTGGCGGTGGTGGAGGTGGTCAACAACGGCCACGTCGACGGCCTGGCCGCCCTTTTCGTCGTGCTCGCCCTCCTGGCTGTTGCCCGCCGGCGACCGGGCTGGGCAGGTGCGCTCGTCGGGGCGGCGACGATGGTCAAGCTCTATCCGGCCGTGCTGGGCCTGGCCTTCGTGGCCGTGCTGGCGCGCGACGTTCGGCGGCGGGCGTCGATCGGCCGGTTCGTCGGGGCGGCGGCGGCCGTGGTCGTGGTGGGGTACCTGCCCCACGTTGCCGCCGTGGGCCTGCGGGTCGTCGGGTACCTCCCCGGCTACCTGCGGGAGGAGCGCTACGACGAGGGCGGCCGCTACCTGTTGGCCGGCCTCCTCGGCCTTCCCGCCGGGGTGACCGCAGCCCTCGCCGCGGCGGCGGTGGTCGCGGTGGCGGGCTGGGTGCTGGTGCGCCACCCGCCCGCCCCGCAAGGCTGCGCCGCCATCCTGGGTGCGCTGCTGCTGGCCGTCACACCCGTCCAGCCCTGGTATGCGGTGACCCTGCTGGCCGTGGCCACTGTCGCTGCTGCCCCCATGTGGTCGGCCGTCGCCATCGCCGGCTACCCGTACTTCTTCGCGGTGATCCTCGACTCGCCGCACGCTGTTGCCATTGGCCGGGTCTCCTACGGCCTGGCCCTGGTCGTGGTGGCGCTCCTGGCCCGGTCCGGTGCCCAGCACCGCCGCCGATCCCGGATGACGGGCGAGCCGACGGTGACCTAGGCTGGAAATTGTCATCGGATGGTCCTGTGGTGCAGCCTGGAGTGCACGCCGCCCTGTCAAGGCGGAGGTCGCGAGTTCAAATCTCGTCAGGACCGCGGTAGTAGGTCATCGGTAGCAGGTCGAAGTCGAAATTTCCTGGTCGGGTAGCTCAGTTGGTAGAGCGCGCGCCTGAAAAGCGCGAGGTCACCGGATCGACGCCGGTCCCGACCACGTGCACACTTTCCGTCGTTTTTCCGCCGCTGCGGCTGTCGTTGGTCTTGGCCTCGTCCTGTCCGGGTGTGGTGGGAACCCGACCGCTCGCCGCCAGGTGGCGGCGGTCACCGTGTCAGGCCAGGCGGGGTTCGAGCCCACCACGGTCACGGTGAACAAGGACGACAACGTCGTCCTGTCCGTGGCCAACTCCACCCCGGCCATCCACGGGTTCAGCATCGAGGGGTACGGCATCCAGACCGAGATCGAGCCCCGAGGCCAGGACCTCCGGTTCAGGGCTACCCATCCCGGCACGTTCAAGATCTACTGCCAGCTCCACGAGAACCACCAGGTGGCCACGCTCGTCGTGCGCTGATGGCCTGGCAGTAGCCTGCCGCCGGTGGACGTCTTCGACCGGATCGGGGGCGACGACTACGAGCAGGTGGTGTTCTGCCACGACCGCAGCTCGGGGCTGCGGGCCATCGTCGCCATCCACTCGACCCGGCTCGGGCCGGCCCTTGGCGGCACCCGGTTCTATCCCTACGCCTCCGAGGCCGACGGCCTGGAGGATGTGCTGCGGCTGGCACGGGGCATGACCTACAAGGCGGCGGCCGCCGGCCTCGACCTCGGCGGTGGCAAGGCGGTGATCTTCGGCGATCCCCACCGGGACAAGTCCGAGGCCCTCCTGCGGGCCTACGCCCGACACGTCGACGTCCTCGGGGGCCGCTATCTCACCGCCGCCGACGTGGGCACGACCCAGGCCGACATGGACATCGTTCGGAGCGAGACCCGGTTCGTCACCGGAGCGAGCCGGGAGCTGGGCGGCTCCGGCGACCCGTCGGCGGCCACCGCCCACGGGGTGCTGTGGGCGATGAAGGCGGTTGCCGCGCACCGGTGGGGTGAACCTGCGCTGGTCGGCCGGCACATCGCCGTGGCCGGAGTCGGGAAGGTGGGCCGGGCCCTGGTGTCCCACCTGGTCGAGGAAGGGGCGCGGGTCACCGTGGCCGACATCGCGCCCGCGGCGGTGGAGTGGGCGGTGGCCGAGGTGAAGGCAGAGGCGGTGACCGTCGGGAGGATTCACGCGGTCGACTGCGACATCTACTCCCCGTGTGCCCTGGGCGGAGTTCTCAACAGAGGGACGATTCCCGAGCTACGGTGCGCGGCCGTGGTGGGCTGTGCGAACAACCAGTTGGCCGACGGGCCGGCCTCGGCTCAGCTCTTGGCCGATGCCGGCGTGCTGTACGCGCCCGACTTCGTGGTCAACGCCGGCGGGCTCATCAACATCGCCGAGGAACTGGCTCCCGGTGGCTACCACCCGGACCGGGCCCAGGCCGCGGTCCGGCGCATCTTCGATACCGTCACCTCGGTCCTGCATTCGGCCGAGGTCGACGGGGTGAGCACGTCCGAGGCCGCCGACCGGCTGGCCGAGCACCGGATCGCCGCCCTGTCCGCCGTCCACCAGCTACGCATCCCCTCCTAGGGCGGCGGGGCATGGCCAAGGTCATCGACGAGCGGGCCAGGGCCCGGCCGGTCCCTCCAGCCCGGCACGTGCAGCTCGGGCTGTCGGCCGACGACGTGGTCGGCATGTACCGGACCCTCCTGCTGGCCCGCTTCGTGGACCAGCGGGCGTGGAACCTGACCCGCACCGGCAAGGCCCGCTTCTACATCCCGGCGGAGGGCCAGGAGGCGGCGCAGGTCGGCTCGGCGTGGGCGCTGCGGACCGGTCACGACATCGCCCTGCCGTACTACCGCGATGTCGGCGTGGTCCTGACCCTGGGCATGACGCCGTATGAGGTACTCCTGGCCGTGCTGGCCAAGGGCGACGATCCCAACTCGGGCGGGCGCCAGATGCCCAACCACTGGGGGTCGAAGCGGCTGGGCATCATCACCGGCTCCTCGCCCGTCGGCACCCAGTTCCCCCACGCTGCCGGCCTGGCGCTGGCCTCCACCCTCCGGGGCGACGACAAGGTCACCGTCACCTGGTTCGGCGAGGCCGCCGCGTCGAAGGGTGATTTTCACGAGGCGCTGAACTTCGCCGGCATCCACCGCCTCCCCGCTGTCTTCGTATGCGAGAACAACGGCTACGCCATCTCGGTGGGGATGGGCAAGCAGTCGGCGGTGCCCGACGTGGCCGATCGCGCCGCGTCCTACGGCATGGACGGCGTGGTCGTCGACGGCAATGACGTCCTCGACGTGTACGCAGCCACCCAGGCTGCGGTGTCCCGGGCCCGGGCCGGCAAGGGCCCGACGCTCGTGGAGACCAAGACCTACCGGCTCATGCCCCACACCACCGACGACGACGACCGCATCTACCGGTCTCGTGAGGAGGTGAAGGCGGCGCGGCGGCGCGACCCCTTGCCACGCCTGGAGCGCTACGTCCTCGAGCAGGGTCTGCTGTCGGCAGCGGAGGCCTCCCGCCTCGAGGGCGCGGCTCGTGAGGAGGTGGCCGAGGCCGGCCGGCAGGCCGAACTGGCCGCCCTACCGGAGCCCGCCACCGCGTCGACCCGCGTCTACGCCCGGCCGCAACCGGTCCGCCACGCCCAACCGCCGGCGGGCGGCACCATGCAGCCTGTTGCGCCGGCGGGCGGCACCATGCAACCTGTGCCGCCGGCGGGCACCGAGCGCACCGTGGTTGACACTGTGCGCCAGACGCTGCACGACCTCATGGCCGCCGACGAGCGGGTGGTGCTCCTGGGCGAGGACGTCGGCGTGCTGGGCGGGGTGTTCCGGGCCAGCAAGGGCCTGCTCGAGACCTATGGCGAAGGTCGGGTGATCGACACGCCGCTGGCCGAGTCGTCCATCGTCGGTATCGGGATCGGCCTGGCCCTGGCCGGCATGCGGCCCGTGGTCGAGATCCAGTTCGCCGACTTCTTGCACTCCACATTCGACCAGATGGTCAGCGAGGCGGCCAAGATCCACTACCGGTCGAACGGCGACTTCAGCGTGCCGCTCGTCGTGCGCACGCCGTGGGGCGGGGGCGGCCACCGGGGCCCGTACCACTCCCAGGCCGTCGAGGCCTTCTACGCCCACGTGGCCGGGCTCAAAGTGGTGGTGCCGTCCACCCCGGCCGACGTGGCCGGGCTTCTCCGCAGTGCGATCGACGACCCCGACCCCGTGCTGTTCCTCGAGCACAAGAAGACCTACCGCAAGATCACCGGGCTCGTTCCCGATGGCCCCTGGCGGGTGCCCATCGGCCTGGCCGACGTGGCTCGTCCCGGCGACGACATGACCATCGTCACCTACGGCCTTCACCGGCACCTGTCGGTCGAGGCCGCGGAGATCCTGGACCGGGAGGATTACTCGGTCGAGGTCATCGACCTGCGCACCATCTCCCCGCTCGACACGGCCACGATCCTCACCTCGGCGGTCCGCACCGGGCGGGTGCTCGTCGTCCACGAGGACAACGTCAGCTTCGGTGTGGGTGCGGAGGTGGCCGCCGTCGTCGGCCAGGAGGCGTTCTACGACCTCGACGCCCCTGTCCGACGTCTGGCCATGCCCGACGTGCCGGCCATGCCATACGAGATCGGGCTCGAACGGGCGCTGTCGGTCACCACCGCAGACATCGTCTCCGCCGCCCGGGCCCTGCTCGAGGAGTAGCTGCCGGGGCCCCTACCCCGTGCCGCCACCGTCGGTCTTGGCCCGCTCGACCACGAGCGCGCCGACCTTGGTGCCCACCTCCAAGCCGACCACGTTGTCGGCGCGCCAGTGGATGCCACCCCACAGCCTCGAGTTGGATGCCTCGTCGGCCTTGGCCCGGAAGTCGTCGGCGTCGTCGGGGAAGAGGTAGGACAGGACCTCGGCCGCCGCCCCGGAGTAGGTGGCGTGGCCGGAGATGTAGGAGGGGAAGAAGGGCGTCTCGATGTAGGGGGCCCAGTTCCGGTCGATGCCGGAGTCGCGTATCCCATTCTCGGGCCGTGGGTCCCAGTAGGCGTACTTGGCGTCCCAGGAGGCCACGCCGGCGTCGGACATGGCCACGGTGGCCAGGGCGAGCGTCCGCTCGGACTTGGGCTCCGACGGCAGGTCGTTGCGCAGGTAGGCGAGCAGCACGTTCACCCAGACGCCGGCCGGCAGGGGCGTTCCCTGGCCGCCGGCCCAGAACGTGGCCGCCTTTTTCTGGTCCTCGGTCAGTGCGTTCTTGGCTGCGACGACCTCGCGTGCCTGGGCGAGGAACTCGGGCGAGCCGAAGACCGGGGGCGGGCCGGGGCGGAACTGGTTGCCGGCGGTCATGGCCCACGGCTTCCACTCTCCGGCACAGGGCTGCACGGGGTTGGCCACACTTCCGGGCGGAGGGGCCCAGTAGCGGGGAGGCCCGCCGGGGGCGGGCTTGTTGCACGGCGCCTCGGCACCGTCGGCCTTGGCATAGGCGATGACCTTCTCGGCCACCTTGTGGCCCAGTTCGAGCCCGGCGTCGACGTCGCTGCGGCGGTTGACCCCGGCCTCCACCCTGGAGTCGGCGGCCTGGTCGGCCGACTCGTCGAGGCGCAGCGCAGGGCGCTCGGGGAAGAGGTAGGCGAGCACGCGGGAGGCGGCGCCGGCGATGGCTGCGTGCTCGGAGGGGTACGAAGGGTCGGGACCGGGCTCGACCAGCCGCTCGCCCACGTCGGGGGCGCTGCGGTCGTACTGGTACTTGTAGTGCCAGGTGGCCACCATGGCGTCATAGACGGCGACGCTCATGAGGGCGTACCCGCGCGACGACAGCGGCGGGTCCTTGGCCCGGGCGGCTACGAATTCCAGGTTCATCTCGACCCACGGCGTGCTCACTGGCTCGCCCCCGGCCGCCCACTTGCGCACGATGTCCTTGACCTCCGGCGTGCGCTTGGCCGCCAGGTCCCTGATCTCGGCGTCCTCGGCCTTCTCCTGGTCGGAACCCTTGGCCGGCGGGGGCGGGACGGGGATCTCCGTGGGCGAGGTGAGCACCCAGGTCTTCCAGGTGCCGGCGTTGGGCTCGGCCTTCTGCCCGCCCGCCTCGTCGGAGGAGTCGCCGGCGCTGCAGCCGGCGGCCACCAGGCCAAAGGCGACTGCCATGACGACGGCCTTTCGCATACTGATTCGAGGCATGGGGATCTCCGCGTTCTAGGGTTCCTTCTCACCCTACGGGTCGCCGCGTAACGAATGCGTAAGGCCCGCGTACGTCAGCCGGGCCTGGAACGGGCGGCAGGTGCGATGATGCGGGCATGACGACCTGCACGCTGCACCGTGTGGAAACCAACCTGAGCTGTCGGACCTGCGGCGCACCCGTGTGTGGCGACTGCGCCATCCGGACGCCGATGGGCGTGACCTGCCCGGAGCACGCCGGGGGCGCCAAGAAGGACGCCGTGCTCGCCACCGGCCCCCGCCGCGAGCCGTCCAGCTCCCGCAACCGGGTCGTGGCCGGGGCGCTGGTCCTGCTGGTGGTAGGGGCGGCGGTGGTCCTCCTGCGAACCTCCGGCGGCGGGGACACCGACGCAGCCGCAGGCGCGTGGACCGCCTTGCCGAGCGCCGGGCTCGAGGCCCGCACCGACTTCGCCTACGTGGGGACGGGTCGGGCCATGATCGTGTGGGGTGGCAGCGGCGCCAGCCCGCTCGCCGACGGCGCGGCCTACGATCTGGCCTCCTCGACGTGGTCGCCGCTCGCCGCCGCGCCGATCACGGCCCGCCGAGGTCACAGCGCAGTGTGGACCGGCACCAGCATGATCGTGTTCGGCGGGCGCGGTCGGGCCGAGGGGTGCAGCCAGCTCTGCCCCATGAACGATGGCGCGGCCTACGACCCCGCCACCGACCGGTGGTCGCCCATCGCCCCCGCCCCCATCGCCGGTCGGAACGGGCACAGTGCAGTCTGGGTACAGAACCGGATGGTGGTGTGGGGCGGTGCGGTCGAAGGGGGTGCGGCCGTCGCCGACGGGGCGTCATACGATCCGGCGGCCGACACCTGGACACCCCTGCCCGCCTCCCCGCTCGAGCCCCGGGTGTCGCACCGCACCGTCGCCACCACCCACCGGATGCTGGTGTGGGGCGGCTCGTCGGAGGCCGAGGAGGGCGGGAGGTATCTCTCCGACGGCGCCATCTTCAGCCCGGCCACCAACTCCTGGGCCCCGATGGCTCCGTACCCCGAGTCCAAGGAGACACCCGCCCGCGACACCTTCAGCAGCGTGTGGACCGGCACCCAGATGCTCGTCTGGGGGGGCTTCGGCCGCACCGACGCGTGCCGCCCCTGCCTGCACGACAGCGGCGCGGTGTACGACCTCGACAGCGATTCCTGGACGCTCATGACCCCCTCGCCGCTGAGCGGGCGGGGCGCCCACCGGGCGGTATGGACGGGCAGGGAGATGGTGGTCTGGGGAGGGTTCGCAACCACCGACCTGAACGACGGGGCGGCATACGACCCGGCCTCCGACCGCTGGACCCAGCTCCCTGTGAGCCCTCTGCTCGGTCGCCAGGGCCAGGCCATGGTGTGGTCCGGCGACCAGCTGGTGGTTTGGGGCGGGCATGGCCCTCATGGCGAGGGGGAGGGCCGGGCGGCCAACCATGACGACGGCGCCGTCCTCCGGCTCCGGTCCTGACCATGTCGCCGGTGGGTAGGCGCCGTGTCAGAGCTTGAGGAGAACCCGGCCTTCGCCTTCCACGACCTCACCGATATCGAGCGAGTCGTGGCCGGCGTCGCGCAGGAGGTCGTGGGCCCGGTAGACGTCGCGGGGGGCCACCACGGCGATCATGCCGATCCCGAGGTTGAAGACCTTGGTCATTTCGTCGGGGCCGATGTCGCCCGCGGCCTGGATCTGGTTGAAGATCTCGGGCACCTCCCACTTGCTGCGCTGGACGATGGCATCGCAGTGCTTCGGCAGCACCCGAGCCAGGTTGCCGGGGATGCCGCCTCCGGTGATGTGGGCCAGGCCCTTGACCTCGACGGAGTGGCAGAGCCTCACTAGCGCCGGGGCATAGATCACCGACGGCCGCAGAAGCTCCTCGCCGAGGGAGTGGTGGGCGCGGGGCCAGGCCGGCCCGTCGAGCGTGCGGCCGCCGAGGTCGAGCAGGACCCGCCGGGCAAGGGAATAGCCGTTGCAGCGCAGGCCCGGTGACGGCAGGCCGATCAGCCGATCACCCGGGGCGACGTGGGAGCCGGTGACCAGGCGGTCGCGCTCCACCACGCCGACGGCGAAGCCGACCAGGTCGAAGTGGCCGGGCTCCAGCATGCCGGGCAGCTCGGCCATCTCCCCGCCGATGAGGGCGCAGCCCGCCTCCTTGCACCCCGACGCCACGCCGGCCACCAGTTGTTCCATCTGGACGGGGTCGATGCGACCGGCGCTGATGCAGTCGAGGAAGAAGAGCGGCTCGGCCCCCTGGGCGGCGATGTCGTCGACCGACATGGCCACCAGGTCGACCCCGATGGTCTCGTACCGGCTGGCCAGCCGGGCGACGACGGCCTTGGTGCCCACGCCGTCGGTGGCGGCGACCAGGACCGGGTGAACGTAGCGCGTGGGGTCGAAGGCGAACATGCCCCCGAACCCGCCGACGTCGCCGATGACCTCGGGCCGGAAGGTGGACCGCACCGCAGCCTTGATCCGCTCCACCGCCTCCTCACCCGCTCCTATGTCGACGCCGGCGCCGGCGTAGGTCTCACCCACTGGGGTGCACCAGGTCGACGCTCGGCAGCTCCTCGTCGACCTGGGCCTCGGGGACCGGCACCGGGTAGCTGCCGGTGAGGCAGGCGGTGCAGAAGCCCCGGCTGGCCACGCCGGTGGAAGTGACCAGCCGGTCGAGCTCGAGGTAGGCCAGGGTGTCGCAACCCAGGTAGTCGCGGATCTCCGAGACGGTGAGGTTGGCGGCGATCAGCTCACCCCGGGTGCCGGTGTCCATGCCGAAGTAGCACGGCCAGCGGTACGGCGGGGAGGAGATGCGCAGGTGGATCTCTGCGGCGCCCGCCTCCCGCAGCATGGCCACCACCGCCCGCGTGCTGGTGCCTCGGACGATCGAGTCGTCGATGACCACGAGGCGCTTGCCGGCGATGTTCTCTCGGATGGGATTGAACTTCATGCGCACGCTGCGGCTGCGCTGGTCCTGGCCGGGGGCGATGAACGTGCGGTTGATGTAGCGGTTGCGCACCAGGCCCTGGCCGAAGGGGATGCCGCTGCGCCGGGCGTAGCCCTCGGCCGCCGGGATCCCCGACTCCGGTACCGGCATGACCATGGCCTCCCGGTCCTGCCCCGACGGGTCCGCAGGGAGGGGAGACTGCTCGGCCAGTGACTCGCCCATGCGCTGGCGGGCGGTGTGGACGGTCTGGCCGTAGAGGCGGCTGTCGGGCCGGGCGAAGTACACGAACTCGAAGAGACAGAGCTTGGGCTCGATGCGCGCCGCCGGAAAAGGGCGCAGCGACCGTGTGCCGGCGGCGTCGATCACGACGATCTCGCCTGGGTCGAGCTCGCGCACGAAGTGGGCACCCACGATGTCGAGCCCGGTGGTCTCCGAGGAGAGCACCCAGCCGTTGTCGAGCCGGCCCAGGCAGAGCGGGCGGAAGCCGTTGGGGTCACGCACCCCGACCACGTGGGAGTCGTCCATCAGCACGAGGGAGAAGGCACCCTCGAGCCGGGGCAGCACGTCGGTCAGGGCCCGTTCCAGGTCGCGACCATCGCTGCGCACGCCCGGCCCGGCCGCCACCATGGCCTGCTGGATGAGCTCGGCGACCACATCGCTGTCGCTGGTGACCGTTCCGGGCAGGATGCCGGCCTCCTCGGTCAGCTCGGCGGTGTTGGTGAGGTTGCCGTTGTGGCCGAGCACGAAGCCGGCGTCGCCGGTTTCGCGGTAGATGGGCTGGGCGTTGCCCCAGGTGCTGGCGCCCGTGGTGGAGTAGCGGACGTGGCCGACGGCCACATGGCCCTGCAGTGGGGCCAGCGTGCGGGTGTCGAAGACGTTGGACACCAGGCCCATGTCCTTCACCACGGTGATCGTGTCGCCGTCGCTCACCGCCATGCCCGCCGATTCCTGGCCCCGGTGCTGCAAGGCATAGAGGCCGAGGTAGGTCAGGTGGGCGACAGGGTGGCCCGGGGCGTAGACCCCGAAGACGCCGCACGCCTCCTTCGGGGTGTCGGCGTCTGCGTCCTCGCCTGTGTCCTCGCTGACGGCGGCTCCCACCTGCACCGACCCATCTTCCCACAGGGCCTGGCCCATACCGGTGGTCCTACCCCTCACGGCCTGGGCGAGCTCGCCGTCGTGGTCTGGTTGTGGGCGGGATCAGGCTGGCGCGTTTGGTGATCATCTGAGGTCCGGCACTCCGAGCTTGGCCGGCAGTGCCCCCGTCCAGGCGGCGACGGCGTCGGCCAGGGCCACGTCGACCAGGCCTCGCACCCGCAGGCGGTCGCCCCCGGCCCGGCCGAGCGGCGTGAGCGTCACCCCGCCGGCGGCCGCTCGCCGGGTCACCTCGGGCAGGTGCTCGGCCGCCACGCAGGCGACGGCCCGCGAGGGACTCTCGGAAAAGAGCCCGCCGTGCCCGCCGGCGATGTCGACCTCGAAGCCGGTGCCGGAGCGGACGGCCATCTCGGTCAGGGCCAGCCCCAGGCCGCCGTCGGTCACGTCGTGGACCCCGTGGATCAGGGCATCGTCGACCAGGCCGCGCACCAGCTCGCACACCGCGGTGTGGGCGGCGACGTCGAGTGCCGGCAGCTCGCCACCGCAGTGCCCATGAGCGCTCTCGGCCCAGCGGGAGCCGGCCAGGGCGCCGGCCGAAGGCGGGCCGAGCTCCAGGAGCTGACCGCCCTCGTGCAGGCCGGCGCCCGGCGGGCGGCGCACCAGCTCGTCGATGACCCCGAGCACGCCGATCACCGGCGTGGGGTCGATGTCGACGCCGTCGGAGGAGTTGTAGAGGCTGACGTTGCCTCCGACCACGGGGAGCCCCATGGCCCGGCAGGTGTCGGCCAGGCCGTCGACGGCCTCGGAGAGCTGCCACATCACTTCGGGGTGCTCGGGATTGCCGAAGTTGAGGCAGTTGACCACGGCCAGCGGCCGGGCGCCGGCGCAGGCGACGTTGAGCACCGCTTCGGCCACCAGCATCGCAGTGCCCCGGCGAGGGTCGAGGGCGCACCAGCGGCTGTTGCTGTCGGTGGTGAGGGCCATGGCCCGGCGCGAGGCCGGCAGCCCGGGGGCCTTCACGCGCAGGACGGCGGCGTCGCCACCTGGGCCTTCGACAGTGTTCAAGAAGAGCTGGTGGTCGTACTGGCTCCAGACCCACGAGGTGTCGGCCAGCATCTCGAGCACGGCCGGCCCGCAGTCCGCCGGCGTCGCCAGCCGGGCCGGGTCGTCGGCCCGCCGGGCCTCGAAGTCGGCCGGCTGGCGGAGGGGACGGCGGTACCGGGGCGCGTCGTCGTGGAGCGTGGCCGCGGGCACATCGGCCAACACCGCGCCGCCGGGACCGTCGAGGATGCGCAGCCTGCCCCCGGTGGTGACCGTGCCGACCACGGTGGCCAGGACCTCCCAGCGCCGGCACACAGCCAGGACCGCGTCGAGGTCGCCGGGCTCGACGATGGCCAGCATCCGTTCCTGGGACTCACTCGTCATGATCTCCGCCGGCACCATGCCCGCCTCGCGCAGGGGGACGGTGCGCACGTCGACGTCCATTCCCAGACCGCCGTTGGCCGCGATCTCGCTGGTGGCACAGCACAGGCCGGCGCCGCCCAGGTCCTGGATGCCGACGACCAGGTCGGCGTCGAAGAGGGCCAGGCAGGCCTCGATCAGCCGCTTCTCCTCGAAGGGATCGCCCACCTGGACGCTGGGCCGCTTGGCCTCGTCGTTGTCGGAGAACTCCGCCGACGCCAGCACGCTCACCCCGCCTATGCCGTCGCGGCCGGTGGAGGACCCGAGCAGCACGGCCAGGTTGCCCACCCCCTCGGCCCGGGCCAGGACCAGGCGCTCGTGTCGCATGAGCCCGATGCACGCCACGTTGACCAGCGGGTTGCCGGTGAAGCACGATCGCACCGAGAGCTCGCCGCCGACGGTGGGCACCCCCACCGAGTTGCCGTAGCCGGACACTCCGCTGACCACGCCCTCCATCACCCACCGGTTCCGGGGCCCGTGGGTGGGGTCGTCGAGGGGCCCGAAGTGGAGGGAGTCGAGCAGGGCGACGGGGCGGGCCCCCATGGTGAAGATGTCGCGGATGATGCCGCCGACGCCGGTGGCCGCGCCCTGGTAGGGCTCGATGGCCGAGGGGTGGTTGTGGCTCTCGATGCGCAGGGCCACGGCGATCCCGTCGCCCACGTCGACCACGCCGGCGTTCTCGCCGAAGCCGGCGAGCACCCACGGCGCCTCGAACGGAAGCCGGCCCAGGTGCACCCGGGAGGACTTGTAGGAGCAGTGCTCGGACCACATGACGGCGTACATGGCCAGCTCGAGGTCGTTGGCCGGCCGGCCGAGGAGGACGGTGATGGCCTCCGCCTCGTCGTCGGTGAGGCCAAGCTCGCGATGGAGGGCAAGCGGCATGCTCGGCAACCTACCGGATACGGCGCGGCTGCCGAATATCCCAAGGTTCGGGCTTGACTTGATATTGCCTCCTGATCCGGCGAGAATAGTTCAAATGCCTGCGAAAACTGCGTCCTCAAGAACCGTGCCTGCAAAGACCGTGCAATCGGCCAACAAGCGATCGCGGTCGCCCATGTCGGATTCGCACAAGGCGGCCCTGGCTGAGGGGAGAGATCAGGGAAGAGCCGTGCGCCGGTATCTCGAGGCGCTCGAGGCCCACAAGCCCAAGCGCGGGCGCAAGCGCACCCCCGACTCTGTGCAGAAGCGGCTGGCCACCATCAACCAGAAGCTCGCCGATGCCGATGCGCTCACCCGCCTGCACCTCGTCCAGGAGCGAATGAACCTGGAGACCGAGCTGTCGGCGTCGGATGACTCGGTCGACATGGAGGCGCTCGAAGCCGAGTTCGTCGTTGCCGCCGGGCCCTATGGCGCCCGCAAAGGCGTCACCTACGCGGCGTGGCGCCAGCTCGGTGTCGACCCCGCGGTGCTGCGCCGGGCCGCCATCAAACGCGGGGCGGACAGCTAGGCCGGAAGCCGGCTGCCGGCGGCGGCCAGCAGCGAGCCCAGGAGGCGCCGGCCGTCGTCGGAGCCCAGCAGTGGGTCGCAGGCCCGTTCGGGATGGGGCATAAGGCCCACGACGTTCCGACCCGCCGAGCACACACCGGCAATGTCGTCAACCGAGCCGTTGGGGTTCGCCGCATAGCGGAGCACGACCCGGTCCTCGGCCCGCAATTGTCGGAGCGTCTCGGCCGAGCAGGTGTAGTTGCCCTCGAAGTGGTTGATGGGCAGGCGCAGCACGTCGCCGACTGCGGTGGAGCAGGTGAGCGCGGATTGTGCGCTGGCAACGATCAGCTCAGCCGGGGCACACACGAATCGCGAACCACTGTTCTTCTGCAACGCTCCCGGTAGCAGGCCCGCTTCGGTGAGGACCTGGAATCCGTTGCAGATGCCCACCACGGGGCCCCCATTGGCGGCGAACTCGGTGACGGAGGCCATGATCGGGCTGAAACGGGCTATGGCACCGGGGCGGAGATAGTCACCGTGGGCGAAGCCTCCGGGCAGCACGATGGCGTCGACGTCGCCGAGGCCCGGGTCGCCGTGCCACAGGAGCTCGGCCCTGGCTCCCAGCCCCTGCAGGGCCTCGACCACGTCGTGCTCGCAGTTGGAGCCGGGAAAGACCACCACCCCGACGGTCGTCACGACGGTTCCCCGACGGAGACGGTGGTGTCCTCGATCACCGGGTTGGCCAGGAGGCGCTGGCACAGTTCGTCGACCTGGCGCCCGGCGGCCGAGGCGTCGGCGGCCTCCACCGTGAATCGGATGGCCTTGCCCACCCGCACCTCCTCCACGCCGTCGAAGCCGAGCGCCGGAAGAGCGCGCTGGATGGTGGCGCCCTGAGGATCGGCGATGCCGGGCCGGAGGCGAACTTCGACGAGAACGGGGAAGCGCATGACCGTCACCCTCCCACGCCGGTCGCGCCATCGACGCCTGATCGGTCGAACTTACGTCCGGTGAGGCGCTCGTAGGCGGCGACGTACCGTTCACTCGTGGCGTCGACCACCTCGGGCGGCAGGGGGGGCGGCGGCGGGCGCTTGTCCCAGCCTGTCGTCTCCAGCCAGTCGCGCACCGGCTGCTTGTCGAACGATGGGGGGGTAGAGCCCAGCGCCCACGCCGAGGCCTCCCAGAACCGCGACGAGTCAGGGGTGAGGACCTCGTCGCAGAGGGCCAGCCGACCGTCGATCCAGCCCAGCTCGAACTTGGTGTCGGCGATGATGATCCCCGCCGCAGCGGCCCGGGCGCAGGCCCGGTCGTAGACGGTGATGCTGATGGCGGCCGCCTCGGCGGCGACGTCGGTGCCGACCAGTTCGGCGGCCCGCTCGAAGGAGATGTTCTCGTCGTGGTCGCCGACGGCGGCCTTGGTGGATGGGGTGAACAGCGGGTCGGGCAGCTGTTCGGACTGGCGGAGCCCGGGTGGGAGCGGCCGGCCGTGAACGGTGCCACGCTCGCAGTACTCCTTCCACGCCGAGCCCGTCAGGTAGCCGCGGACGATGCACTCGATCGGGAGCATCTCGGCTTTGCGGACCAGCATCGACGCCCCGTCGACCGAGATCAGGTGGTTGGGCACGATGTCGTCCATCTGGGCCAGCCAGAACTCGGTGAGAGCGGTGAGCACCCGGCCCTTGTGGGGGATGGGCTCGTCGAGGACCACGTCGAAGGCGGATAGGCGGTCCGACGTCACCATCAGCAGCCGGTCGTCGCCGGCGTCGTAGATGTCGCGGACCTTGCCGGAGTAGAGGAGATTCACCCTTCGAACCTAGCAATCACAGAATGGGCTCCGGCCGGTAGCGGGCGGCGTCGGGGAAGCGGGCGGCGAGGTCGTCGGCCTGGGCGACGAAGGCGGCGACCTGGCCGGCGGCGGCGCCGGTGAAGGTGACGGGGTCGGCCACGGTGGCCTCCAGATCGGAGCGGGTGAGCCGGAGCCGCTCGTCGCCGGCCAGCCGGGCCAGCAGGTCGTCGCCGCCGCCGTTCGTCTGCCGCCGAGCCAGGGCGGCAGCGACGGCGTGCTCCTTGATCATCGAGTGGGCCTGCTCCCGCCCGACCCCGGCCCGGACCGCGGCCATCAGCACCTTGGTCGTGGCCAGGAAGGGGAGGTCGCGGGCCAGCTCCCGCTCGATGACCGCGGGGAATGGGGCCAGCTCGTCGAGCACGGTCAAGAAGCCCTGGTACAGCCCGTCGGTGGCGAAGAAGGCGCCGGGCAGGGCCACCCGCCGCACAACCGAATCCGACACGTCGCCCTCGTTCCACTGGTGGCCGCTGATGCCGGTGACCATGGCCAAATGGCCCGAGAGGACCACGTTCAAGCCGCAGATCCGTTCGCAGGTGCGGGCGTTCATCTTGTGCGGCATGGCCGAGGAGCCGACCTGGCCGGCGACGAAGCCCTCGGTGGCCAGCTCGTGGCCGGCCATGAGCCGGATGGTGGTGGCCAGCGACGAGGGGCCGGCGGCCGCCTGGACCAGGGCGGAGACCACGTCGAGGTCGAGCGACCTCGGGTAGATCTGGCCGGTGGAGACGAGGGCCCGGTCGACGCCGAGGTACCGCGCCACCTCAGCCTGAAGGGCGGCCAGCTTCGCCTCGTCGCCGCCGAGGAGGTCGAGCATGTCCTGGCCGGTGCCCATGGGGCCGGTGACGCCTCGCAGCGGGTACCGGGCCAGGAGGTCGTCGACCCGGGCCAGCGCCACCAGCAGCTCGTCGCCGGCGCTGGCGAAGCGCTTCCCGAGGGTGGTGGCCTGAGCGGCCACGTTGTGGGACCTGCCGACGATCACCAGAGCGGCGTGCTCGGCGGCCAGGCGCCCGAGGCGGGTGACGGCGGCCACCATGCGGCCGCGCACCAGCCCCAGCGATGTGCGGATCTGCAGCTGCTCGACGTTCTCCGTGAGGTCCCGTGACGTCATGGCCTTGTGGATGTGCTCGTGGCCGGACAGAGCGCAGAACTCCTCGATCCGGGCCTTCACGTCGTGGCGGGTGACCCGCTCCCTGGCCTCGATCGACGGCAGATCGACGTCGTCGACGACAGCCTCGTAGGCCTCCACCACGCCGGCGGGCACCTCCACACCGAGGTCCCGTTGGGCTTTCAGGACGGCGATCCACAGCCGCCGCTCCAACACCACCTTGTGCCCCGGCGACCACAGCTCGGCCATCTCGGGCGAGGCGTACCTCGCCGCCAGCACGTCGGGGATCAGGTTCAACCCCGGCGCTCGTCCAACTGGCGGGCCAGGTCGGCGTCGGTGATGGCCAGCATCTGCACCACCAGGAGGGCGGCGTTCATGGCCCCGTCGATGGCCACGGTGGCCACCGGTATGCCGCGTGGCATCTGCACGGTGGCGTAGAGGGCGTCGACCCCGTTGAGCGCCCCGCCGGAGAGGGGGACGCCCACCACCGGCAGGGTGGTGTTGGCCGCCACCGCCCCGGCCAGGTGGGCGGCCATGCCTGCCCCGCAGATGACCGCCGCGTACCCGTTCTCCCGGGCGGTGCCGGCGAACTCGGCCACGACCGCCGGCGTGCGGTGGGCCGACATGACCCGCTCGTCGGCCTCGATGCCGAACTCGCCGAGCGTGGCCGTCGCCGGCGCCATCTTCGCCTGGTCGTTCGGCGATCCCATCAACACGGCGACCTTCATGCTGCGCTCCTTCCGTTTTGTGCACCGGGGGCTGTGATCCGAGCCAGAACTGCCGATTTCACAACCCTGGGTGCACGATGTGTGCGATATCGGTCCGGAAGTGCATCCCGGGCCACGAGATCGCCGACACCGCGTCGTAGGCGGTGGCCCGGGCGGCGGCGACGTCGGCACCCATCCCGGTCACGTTGAGCACCCGCCCGCCGGCGGTGACCCACTGGCCATCCTCATGGGCGACGCCGGCCCGGAAAACGGTGACGTCGGGCAGGGCGTCGGCCTTGTCGAGGCCCTCGATGACGTCGCCGGTGCGGGGGTGGAGGGGGTAGCCCTCGGTGGCCAGGACGACGGTGACCGCCGCTCGCTGGTCGAATTGTGGCTCGCTCTCGATACGGCCGGCGGCGGCCTCGGCCAGCAGGGCGGCGAGGTCGCCGGTGTAGCGGGGGAGCACGGCCTGGGCCTCGGGGTCGCCGAAGCGAACGTTGTACTCGAGCATCTTGGGGCCGGCGGCGGTGAGCATGATGCCGGCGTAGAGCACGCCCCGGTAGTCGATCCCCCGGGTGGCCAGCGCATCGAGGGTGGGCTGCACCGACCGCTCGAGCACCTCGGTCACCATGTCGGTGCCGACGAACGGGACGGGAGAGTAGGCGCCCATGCCGCCGGTGTTGGGGCCGGCGTCGCCGTCGGACAGGCGTTTGAAGTCCTGGGCGGGGGCGAGGGGCACGGCACGGTGGCCGTCGCAGACGCACAGCAACGACAGCTCCGGACCGTCGAGGTACTCCTCTATTACCACCCGCCGGCCGGCTTCACCAAAAACGGCACCCGACAGCTTGGCCACCACGTCGGCGGCGGCGTCGTCGAAGGAGTCGGTGACCAGCACCCCCTTGCCGGCGGCCAGCCCATCGGTCTTGACCACCCACGGCCCGGGAAGGGTGCGCAGGAAGGCCAGGGCGGGCTCGGCGTCGGTGAAGGCCCCGTAGGCCGCGGTGGGCACGCCGGCCTCCTGCAGCAACTCCTTCATCCACGCCTTCGAGCCTTCGAGGTGGGCACCGTCGGCGTTCGGTCCGAAGACCAGCCTCCCGGCGGCCCGCAGCTCGTCGGCCAGCCCGGCGACCAGCGGCATCTCGGGACCGATGACGTACAGGTCGGCGTCGATCGCCATCGGGGATGCCGCGGTCGAGCCGGGAATACCGGGACCACCTGGTGTGACGATCACCTCGGCTGTCCGGCTCAGGGCGACGGCGAGCGCGTGCTCCCGGCCTCCCGACCCGACGATGCAGACGTTCAACGCCTAGATGACCAGGACGCCCGGGCCGACGAAGCCGGTGTCTTCCTCGTCCCAGTCGCCATCGTCGGCGGCGACCGAGGTGTCGGTGAACTGGACGAACTGCTCCCGACCGGGGCCCACACCCACCAGGCCGACCGGCACGCCACATGCCTCCGACAGGAAGTTGAGGTAGTCGCGAGCGGCCGGGGGCAGGTCGTCGAGGGTGGTGGCGGCGGTGAGGTCGGTGTTCCAGCCGGGTAGCTCCTCGTAGACCGGCTTGACCTTGTGCAGCACCGACTGGTGGTACGGCGGGTGCATGTACCTCTGGCCGTCGGCCTCGTAGGCCACGCACACCTTGAGGGTGTCGAAGGCGTCGAGGATGTCGAGCTTGGTGATGGCCAGCTCGGTGAGGGAGTTCAGCCGCACCGCCTGGCGGAGCATGACCGCGTCGAACCAGCCCGGGCGCCGGCGCCGGCCGGTGTTGGTGCCGAACTCTTGGCCGCGCTCCACCAGGGCGTCGCCCGCCTCGTCGAACAACTCGGTGGGGAAGGGGCCGGCGCCGACCCGGGTGACGTAGGCCTTGGCCACGCCGATCACCCGCTGGATGTGCATCGGACCCACGCCGGCGCCGATGAGCGCCCCGCCGGCCACCGGGTTCGACGAGGTCACGAACGGATAGGTGCCGTGGTCGAGGTCGAGGAAGGTGGCCTGGGCTCCCTCGAAGAGGACGTTGGCCCCCTCGTCGAGGGCGTCGTGGACCAGCCCAACCGAGTCGGCGATCATCGGCTCGATGCGGGTGCGCAGGTCGCCGAGGTACGCGTCGGCGATGTCGTCGGCCGACAGGGGCAGGCGGTTGTGGATCTTGGCCAGGATCAGGTTCTTCTCTTTGAGAACGACCTCGAGCTTCTCCCGGAAGATTTTGGGGTCGAGCAGATCCTGGACGCGGAGTCCGACGCGAGCCGCCTTGTCGGCGTACGCCGGCCCGATGCCCCGCTTGGTGGTGCCCAGGCTGTTCTTGCCCAGCTTGCGCTCGGTGAGGCGGTCGAGCTCGGCGTGGTACGGCATGATCAGGTGGGCGTTGCCGCTCACCCTGAGACGGGAGCAGTCGACGCCCCGGGCCTCCAGCCCGTCGACCTCGGCCACCAGCACCGCCGGGTCGACGACCACCCCGTTGCCGATGACCGGCGTCACCCACGGATAGAGGATGCCGCTGGGCACGAGCTGCAGGGCGAAGGACTCGTCCCCCACGACAATGGTGTGGCCGGCGTTGTGGCCGCCTTGGTAGCGGACCACGACCTGCATCTGCTTGGTGAGCAGGTCGGTCAGTTTGCCCTTGCCCTCGTCGCCCCATTGGGTGCCGACGATCACGGTACCGGGCACGCGCGTCTCCTCAGAAAGTTCCTACGGCGGTCCGGGCAGTGTATCGCCCCGGTCCGGGGGCTCCGTCGGGATATCGCTCAAGTCCCCGAGGGTGGTGTCGATACATGGATTGCGGTTCCCCGCCAAACCGCACACAGGGAGATGGTGAGGCCGACAACACTGGGCCCCACCCCGCCAGGGCGCTCAGTCGGCCTCACCATCCCCTACCTTTCACGGGCGTGCCCGCCACCACCCGCCACCTCCTGCTCGTCCGCCACGGCCAGTCCGTCTGGAACGCCCTGGGCCGCTGGCAGGGTCAGGCCGACACTCCGCTTTCGCCGGTGGGCGAGGAACAGGCCGGCGACGCCGCCGGCCGGTTGTCGACCATGGGCTTCTCCCACGTCGTGGCGTCGGATCTGCAGCGGGCCCACCGGACGGCGCAGATCCTCGCCGGCGCCCTCGGACTGCCGGTGGCGGTCGATCCCGACCTGCGGGAGATCGACGTCGGCGACTGGACCGGGCTGACCCGGGCCGAGATCGAGGCCCGCTGGCCCGGCGAGCTGGCCGACTGGTCCGAGGGGCGGAGCGAGTCGACCATGGGAGGCGAGTCCCGCGCCCACCTCGCGACGCGGGCCCGCTCCGCGCTGGCGCGGGTGGCTGCGGAAGTCGCTCCGGGCGACCGGGTGCTGGTGGTGACCCACGGCGCCCTCATCCGCAACCTCGACCGGTCCCTCGGCATCCCACCACAGAGCATCGGCAACCTCATGGGCCGCTGGTACGAGGTCGACGGCGAGGGGTCGCTGGTCGCAGGCGCGTTGGTTGCGCTGGCCGATCCCGAGGAGCGGACGGCCTCGCCCACGCCTTAAGCCACTCACGGTTCTCCGGGGCGCGGCGTGGCCGGGGGCCTCCGTCGTGGAGATGGCCCCCGGCCGGGGGTGAGGGCACGAGCGGCGCCGTGCTCGACTTCAGGTTCGACGTCTCAGTCGCCCGCATCCTTCGCTCCGACCTCAGAAAATTGCGGCCATGACGTCGGCGCACACCTCGCCCGGATCGCACACAACTCCCTGGCGACGGGCCCACTGGCACAGGTTGGCCACGTCACGCTCCAGCAGGCGGAGGCCGTCGGGGTGGGCGATGGGATCAACGGCCTGCGGAAAGTCGATCAGGAAGAGTCTTTCGGCCCACACGAGGATGTTGTACGGCGAGAGGTCACCGTGCACGACGCCCCGCTGCGCGCACATGCGGATGTTGGCGACGGCCTGGGTGAACAGGTCCTCGGCCTGGCCGGCGGCGAGCGGCGCATGCACGAGGCGGGGGGCAGCGAAGTCGTCGTCGCCCAGGTACTCCACCAGGATCTCGTCGCCGAGCCGCTGCACCGGATAGGGGACGGACACGCCGGCCGACCACAACCGTCCCAGGACCGCGAACTCGTTGGCCACCCATTCCTCGGCCCGGAAGGCACGGCCGGCCGCCGTACCCTGAGCCATGGCCAGATCGGTACGCCGGTTGCCGGTCCGACGACCCTGACGGTACCGGCTGTCGTCCCGGAACTGGCGGTGCACGAGCGACCGGTATCGCTTGGCGGCAAGGAGGTTGCGCCGGTCGCCCAGCCTCCGCTCCACCAGGTGGACGTCGGCCTCCTTGCCGGTCTTAAGGATGCCCCGCTCGATCTGATGGGCGGCGTCCTCAGTGATCACCCAGTCGGGTGGAGGCTGCGGACCGTGCTCGGCACCGAAGTAGGTGCTCTGCGATATGTCGGGATCGGATTCGTCCCAGTCCGCGACGAATGGCGTGAAGGACGGGGCTCGGGAATCAAGGAAACTTTCGTGGGGCACGCGCTGCGCTCCTCAGGGGTGAGGGCACCTCCACGGGTTCGGCGCGCTGTCAGCGGGCGCAGGAGGAAGGTGCCGGATCCGTCATCGCTGACATCTCGTGCACCCCCTTCCGCTGGGACCGCCCGGTGGCGGTCGAGTGACCATTGACCCACATCTCTTGCTCGACGTCAACGGTCTTGCCGTCGCCAGACCCATGACGGCCCTGGTAATCAGCTCGGCAGCCGCAAGGGGTCCGAAGCTGCCGGGTCGGCTCGCCGCCGCTGGGCCGGGTTCCGGGAGGTGACCGATAATGACAACCGTCCCTCGCACTCGTTTGCGGACAGAGGCGCGACGACCGACCGGGACTCAGCCGGTCAGCGAGATGTTCGGCGCCGGCACCGGGGTGGCGGGTCGCGCGTTCACCTGCAGGACGAAGGCATACGAGGCGCCGCCCGCCGAGAACCGGGCGAGGACGTCGAGGTTGTAGGTGCCCGGCGCCAGCGCCACCTTGAACTGCGAGGGGTTCGTGGTCGGGAGCGCCAGATCGACACCGCCAACTCGGGCGGTGATCCCCGTCACCGGGAGCCCTGTGGTGAACCGGAGGGCGAGCGTCTCGTCAGCGCGCACCGAGAGTGAAGGTCGCGCCGACGGCGTGAGCCTGTCGACGCACCGCCCCGTCGCACCACCGGGCGGCGCCCAGCAGAACGAGCCGAGGCCCCCCCGAACCTCGCCGGAGGCGCCCGCCAGGTGGGCGGACGGGGGGTCGAAGTCGGTCGAGGCCACCACGGGCGTGGTGGTGGTGCTGCCCAACGTCGTGCTGGTCGACGTGGTCGTGCTGCTGGTCGTCGTCGAGCTGGTCGACGTGGTCGTGCTGCTGAGAGTCGTCGTGCTGGTCGAGCTGGTGGTGGTCGTCTGGGCCGCCACCGGTCCAGCGGTGACCACCGCGAGGAAGAGGGCACATGCCGCCATTCGTTTCATGTCCGTCACTTTCGTGGGTTGGGTTGTCGTCAGCTGATCCGACGATCGGAAGCCCAACCCGGGTTCCCGATGCGCCGGAAGAATCTCAGATGTTCAGAAAGCCAGGGCCAGTTCCGCCGCCGCTGGGCCCGATTGGCCGAACCCTCGACGTATCCGGCCTTCCGGTAGCGGCTCAGGCGCAGGCCTCGTCGGCTTCGACGGGCCCGCGAAGGCCGGCCGACATCTCGGTCACGAAGCCATCGCTGAAGTGGAGGGCGAGCGACAGGTGGTTCAGGGACGCGTCTCCGGGCCGGAAGACGAGACGCCCCCGTCCGTCCTGGACCGAGCCCCGCCGCTGGTCGCCGTATGCCCGACGAACCTCGGCCAGGGTGCTGCCCACCCGTATGCCCGCGAGGGTGGAGATGGTCGGTTCGGAAATGGTGATGAAGTCGACCTTGAACGACCCTGCGACGCTGATGAGGGAGATGCCTGCCGGCGGACCGATGGTTGCGTAGCCGACGCAGTACGGGCCCTCGTTGTAGGACATGGCCAGGCCGGTCGTCGCCACCGCCCCCTCGAGGT
>JBBQRO010000025.1:0-36593 GCA_038214685.1 Acidimicrobiales bacterium | reverse complement strand
GTGAGGTCGCCCGACACGGTCACGACGAGGCGCTCACTGAGCAACCAGACATGGGGAGCGTCGCCGCTGGGGCCGACGAGCTCGCCCTGCGCACCTCGAAGTCTCCCCGCCGACGGCGAGAAGCGCTCGACCGTCGCATTGCTCGTCCGCGACGTCAAGGGGTCCACCCATACGGCCGGGTCGATGCCCACCGACCGCATGCTGATCACGAAGCGATCGAAGCCACGCTGGTAGGCGGCGGAGACGACGTCCCGTGAGAGAGGGTTGCGTCCGTCGGCCGTCGCGGGGGCCAAGCGGGCGACGGCGACCTCAGCGAGCTTGAACCCTTCGGGCACTCGAGCGGGCAGCAGTGGCCCGTAACCCACGGTGGTGGCCGCCTCCGCGAGGCCCACGCGGCGGAACCCCTGGTCCAAGCCGTCCACCGGTCCCGCCCCCGGTGGGAAAGTCAGTACGAAGCGATCGGGCGAGACCGGCTGGTCGGCGACCAGATTGGAGAGCCGCACCTCGCGGACGGTCACGAGCGTGCCGTCCGCTTGCCGCCGTCGCTCGATGCTCTGGAGGGGGAATCCCGTCTGCTGGTCGACTGTAATGTCGATTTCAGGGCCGCCGGGCGCGTCCTCTGCGGGGATTGGGGCTCGATCAAGAGGCACGACGAGGTTCCAGGCCGAGCGACCGTCGTGGGTCGTCTCCCTGACGGCGACGTCGGCGCGGGACCCCACGAATGCCCGGGCAAGGGCGCCGACCTGCCGTGCCAGAACCGACGCATCGGGCGCAGGGTCGGGCGGACCGGTGGCCAATCCCCGGGACTCGGAGGCCAGGAGGGCGCCGGAGGCGGCCACTGTGGCGAAGCTGCGTTGCAGGCCCTGGCGGGTGCTGTAGGACTGGTCGCTCTGCCCGTCGACAGCCGTGACCCGGAAGTCGCCCTCGGCGGACACGACGAAACGGAAACGCCCGGCGCTCGACACACCCCGTTGGTTCGTGTCCACCGTGAGGTCGCCTTCGAGCGTCCGGGTTTGCGCCAGCGCGCTTCCCACACGCTGCCGGACTTCGTCGGCCGTGATGGCCGCCGCCGGGCCGGGCCCGAAAAGCCCCGGCTGGTCGTCGCGGCCCGGTAGCCCGACCCACGTGACGGCCAGCACGGCGGCGGCGACCGATACCACCGCCGCGAGCGCCGGCACGATTCGTGGGCGAAATCGCCTCCGCTGCCGCTCTGCCCGCGCCGAGGCCGCCTCCTCCTCAAGGCGCGCCAACAACCGAGGATAGAAGTCGGGCCCGGGAGGCGGCACATACAGCTCCCGCAGGGACGCCCCCAGCTGCTGGTCCCGTGTCTCTTCGTTCCCGCCGCTCACCCTTCAACCCCTAACGCAGCCCGCAGAGATGCGCGGGCGCGATTGAGACGCGAACCGACCGTACCGGGGGGGATTCCGAGCACCTGGCCGGCTTCGCTGTAGTCCAGCCCGTCGGCATCGACGAGCAACACGACCGCCCGCTGTTCGGTCGGGAGCGCAGCCAAGGCGGCGGCGAGGTCGCCCCGCTCGACGGCGGTGTCGGCCGGGTCGGCCAGCGCGCTCGGCCATTCCGGGCCCTCGGTGGGTGAAGGGAGCGTCACTGCGCGCTGGCGGCGAAGCTCGTCCATGCAGGCGTTGTATGTGATGCGGTAGAGCCACGTGCTCAGCGAGGATTCGCCTCTGAATCGCCCGAGGGCGCGAAAGGCCTTCACGTAGGCCTCCTGCAGGATGTCGTCGGTGCGGTCACGGTCACCCAGAAGGCGGTATACGAGCGGCCGCAACCGCGGCTCATGGAAGCGCACGATCTGGGCAAAAGCGTGGGGATCGAGGTCCTGGGCGCGCCGAACGATCGCCGGATCGAGCTCCGCCTCCCGTTGCGGCTCATGCACGGCAAACAGCAACCACGACCGGAAGCCGAGCCACGAACGGTGCGGCAAGACCCGCCACGGAAGGGGCAACCGGGCGACAACCACGTCCGCCATCCCGACAGCATGACGCAAACCGATCGGCGGGGAAAGAACAAGACGACACTCCTCCGCTTGGTTAGACGTAGCAGGCGCCGACTGCCTTCATGCAGTCGGCGGCCATTTTGCGGTGCACCAAGCAGCACCCAACAGGAGCTGTTTGGAGGCGAACGCTCATGAGCGAACGGACCTACGGCCACACGAGAAGCGGCGTGCCGATCGACGACGAGATGATCGAGAAGCTGGCCGATGAGGCCGAAGGTGGCTACGAGCCCGATCAGCTCGTCGGGCGCCGCCGAGGCCCGGGGCGGCCGCCTCTGGGGGATGCCGTCAAGTCAGTGGAATCGGTCCGCCTCGATCCCGACCTGCGGGTCGAGACGGCACAACGGGCGGTGATCGAGGGCGTCACCGTCTCAGAGATCATCCGACGAGCGCTGCGCCAGTACCTCCGCAGCGCCTGACCGCCCACACCTCCCCCGACCCCCGTTTCGTGGCCGAGCGAGCGCTTCTTCGTCCTTCCGCAGCGGCAGGAGGGGAGGGATGCCAGCGGCGTAGTCCTCTGGCACGGAGCCAGCGTGCAAGCGGTGACAGTCTGGCCCATGGTGGCGGCAACTTCGATCCATGAGTGTTCTGATCGAAGACGTGGGAGCGGTCGTGAGCCGAGTCCGAGCAGCGGCAGACGCCGCCGGTGAGCTTCGGCCCACCCGGATCGGTCCGGTGCAGCCAACGCTGCCCGAACGCGTTCGCCGCGCCGTCGCCGATGACCTTGTATCGGGGGCCTACCACCGGGCGGCACAGGAGGCCGCAGCGGGCGATCCCGACCTCGCCCAAGCCTGAGAAGGCCCGCTCAGGTGGTCGTAGTCGATGACGCTCTGCTCCTAGCCGTAATGACGAACCAGCAGTTCGGACCCGTGACCCCCATCGCAGAAGCCGCTGCCCGAGGTGAGCTATTCACGACTGGGCCCGGGTACTGGCGCCTCGCTCGGGCGCTCGCCAGCCCTGGGACCGGCGCCCTTTCTCGTGTCCTGGTCACGATGCCGGAGCCGGAGCGCGACAGCGGAGACAATCTTGCGGGAGCTGCCCAATGAGATCGGCCTGCTGAGCCTGCGCCGCCTTGTCCCCGTGATGCGAGCTCGACACAGAAGGAACGAGAAGACGTTGGACGCTACTTGGGGGGCGGCGCCTACGTGAACCACCACACCATCAGGCCCCGGCACTGACGGCGCGTCCCCACTCTTTCCGCCGCCCGGCACAACACGGGCCGCAAGAGCCGGCCGGCGCCTCCCGGCTCGTGGCCAGAATCCTGAGCCGGGGCATGCTCGGAGCCAGGCTCCTCAGGTTGGGACGGAGAGGAAGATCACCTCGGAGACGCACGGCACCTCGGAGCGGCGGCCGCTGAACGCCTTCGACCGGTCGAGCAGCGCAGTTCGGGTCCACCTACCTGACCGTCACTCGCCCCTTTGCCGCATCGTGGCTCAGTGCGTAGTGACCCAGTTGAGGGCGGACCCGTATCCGGAGTGCGTGCGACGTGCGCGGATGAAAGAGACCGGGCGGCTTCCACGCCGGCCCGTCCCGATCACCACGGCGTCTCGGCGCGCGGCGGCGACGTCTCCCGCACGATCCCGTTGGCATCGGTGACCTCGAACACCGCGTCGGGACGGAGCTTGGCGTGCCAACCGGGCTGGTGGAGTACGTGGTGGTGGCGGGAGCACACCAACACGAGGTTTCCAGGTTCGGTGGCGCCACCCTGGGTGACCCAGGTGACGTGGTGGCCCTCGCACCACACCGATGGCCGGTCGCAGCCGGGGAAGCGGCAGTGCTCGTCGCGGATGACCAGGGCATTCCACAGTGGCGCCGGGATGGTGCGGGTGGCGGTGCCGTAGTCGAGGATCGCCGAGCGCCCGGCCATGACCACCCGGTGCACGGCGCTGTCGCAGAACAGCCGGGACACGGTGGGGCCGTCGACCCATGGGCCGTCGACCACCTGGCCGCCCCGGCCGGCCACGAGGTCGGTCCACTCCACGACCACGTTCACATGGGGCCGGTGACGGCCGCCGGCGTGGGTGCGCTGGTGGTCGAGGAAGTACCGGCAGACCTCGACGAGGGCGTCGGCCCGCCGCTGGCTCGCACTCCGTAGACCGTCGGTCCGCTCGGGCGTGGCCAGGCGCAGGGCCGCCGCCACCACCGAGCCGCCCTCGGCATCGAAGGACCCATCGAGCGCCCAGCGGTCGTCGAGGGTCTGTGACAGGTGCAGACTGCGCTCCGGCTCCCCGGGCTCGGGGCGCTCGGGCCGGTTGAGGGCCACCCAGTGGCCCATGGCCCGGCTCACGCCGGCCACGTTGAGCCCCAGGAGGAACGGGACAATCTCCGCCTCCTGGGCAGCGAAGATACCGGTGAGCTCGTCATCGAGCCGAGCGACAATGGCCTCGATCTGGCCACCGGAAAATGACCCGTCGGCGTAGGCCTGCGAGCACAGCGGGAGGCAGCGGAGGCGGACGCCGAGCGTACGGAGCCGCTGGGCCGAGCGCTTGGTCATCCTGGCGTGGCCCCGCAGCCAGGACACCATCGACACCGAGGCATCACCGGCCCAGCACCCGTTGGATTCGACCACTCCGGTGGCCTCGGCGATGCGCGCCTCCAGCCGGTCACGGAGGGCGATGGCGTCGATCAGCGAGTCCTCGTCAAACGGGATGTCGAGGGTATCGATCGCTTCCGCCAGGTCCGCCAGCATGAGTCTAATCGTACACATGTTCGATGGACAACACAAGCCCATTCACAGGATTGTGGGCACGCTCATTGAATTCAGGTGCGGGTCACGCCCAAGAGTTCTGCGGTGGAGCTGTTCGATCTCCAGCTCCTCGGGCGCTCGGCTTCCTTCGCTGCTTCGCATCGTGATGGACGCAGCCGACGAGACGTTCGAGGTCACGCCGAACGAGAGGTAGGCGCCTCGTCGCTGGCTCGGCGGCCGGACACAGGGACGGATACCCGAAGGCCCAGAATGCTTCGCCTCGCGGCCATGACCCCGTGACAGGACGGACGGCGTGGCGGTCGGGCACGTGCGACGGATGGCGGCGTTGTTTGACCTCGTCGCAGAGGAGTACGACCAGCACGTTCCGCTCACCGCCTACGCCCGGCAGTTCGTGCCGTGGTTGGAAGTACGGCCAGGTGACCGCTTCCTCGACATCGGGATCGGCAGAGAAGCGGTCGCCCGAGAGGCGGAGGAGGTCGGCGCTCGGGTAGTGGGCGTGGACGTGTCGGTCGCCATGCTGACCAAGAGCCACCATCCCGTCGCACTGATGGACGCCCAGCTGCTCGCTGTGCGCACCGGCGCGTCGACGTCGCCGGAGCGGAAGGGGACGCTCCCTGTGTTGTCCTCGCCTTGCACGGCACCCAAGGAAGGATGCTCTTCCTCCCAACCTCGCCGTCCGGAATGAAGACCTCCTATTCGGTCGATGAGCTGGCCGACATCGTTCGCCTGCCCGGCAAGGTGATCGTGTCCGTCGGGTGCGCATCCGGTAGTCCGGAGTTGGCCGACGTGTTCCTGTCGAGCGGAGCGACCGCCTACATCGCTCCGGTGACTTCGCCGTTCGGCCACGCAGCGCCCGTCTTCGTCACGATTCTCTTCTTCGCGCTGACCCAAGGCCGCACTCTTGAGGAGGCCGTCGAGGTTGCCCGATCGGTGGATCGAGAGCTGGCAATCTGGCAGCTGTTCAAACCAGCCCGCGAGTAAGTGACCGGGGAGCCTCTGTCCTGGCGTTGTCTCGCAAGAAGATCGATGAGCTGGGCGGACCCGACGCTGTAGCCGTTCGGTTCGACGGCAAGGTCGCCGGCCGGCGCGACGACTCGTCGGCAAGGTTCACGTTGTCACCGATGAGCGTCTCCCAGCTGAACGAGGGCGACCGCCTGGTGCTTACGTCGCTCAACGGAGCGCTCACAGCCTCCGCTGCTCGTGGAGGCGCGGCGGTCCTCGTCGGATCCATGCGGAACGCCCGGCGAGTTGCGCTCGCGTGCAAGCAGCTTCTTGAGGAGAGCGCTGTTGCCCGGGTGACGCTGGTCGCCTGCGCCGAGCACTGGTCCTCCGTCGCCGACGTCGGAGGAATTCGCCCTGGCCTCGAGGACTGGTTGGGAGCAGGAGCCATCGCCGCCTATCTGCGCGAGCTCGAGGTCCGGCTATCCATTGAGGCCACGGCCGCAGCGGCGACATTCGAGGCGACGGACCCCGCCAGCATTGAGGCGTGGCTCATGGGTTGTGTGAGTGGTCGAGAACTGATTGCGAACGGTTTCGTCGAAGATGTGCGGCTGGCTGCTGAGGTCGACGTCGCCACGACAGTCCCCGTTGTCTGCGACGACGGATTCTTTCGAGGGGTCAAGCCAGTTGAATCCGCGAACTGGTAGGAAGATGCCGGGCGGCGGGGCGTAAACGGTCAGTCCTGCGTTCCCTCGTGGCGGTGGAACCAAGCGGCGGCCTTGGCGAACATGTCGGCCTGGTTCGCCGGATCGTTGAACAGATGCCCCTCACCCTCGTAGATCACGAGGTCGCACGACCCAGTGCTGGGCGGCCACGATCGCGACGACTGAGCAACCTCGGCAGGGCTGAGCGGTGATCGTCATCGACGAGTACCTGGCCGTGCGCGTGGTGGGCGGCGCCTGGCCGGAGGTCTGCCCGACGACGAGGACCTGGGGCTTCCCGCCAGCCGCCACTGGCGCCTGCTGCAGCGGGTGCACGCCCCCGGCGACGGCCAGCTGTCGCTCGCCGCTTTGCTGAGCGCGTGGAGCGCCTCGATGACTCCGGGCACGGCCACCGGGCCTGAGTCCTCAGCCGTCCTACCGTGGATGGATGGCATCGACGACAGAGCGGCTCTATGGGTTGTCTGTTCGTTGGGGCCTGGCCACGGGCGCCGTAGTCGGTGGCGCGACGGGCGCGCTGCTCGGGTTCGAGTCCGGCATCGGTGAACGGGTAGTCGAAATGCTCATCGGCCTGCCCATGGTCCTGGCCGGCTACGGGGTCATTGTCGGCGTCGTCATATCGGTCATCCCTGCGCTGGCAGGCGCCGGCGGTGTGGTCGTGATCGTTCGGCGATCCCTTTTCGATCCCAGGGATGCCGAGAGCGTTCACCGAGACCTTGGCGTGGCCTTCCTCGTGCTCGTCCTCATCCTGAATGCGGTCTTCGTCCTCCTGGCGACCGCCATGAACATCCGTTGGTGGTCGGCAGTGCGACTTCTTCCGTTCGTGATCGTTGCCAACGCGTCTGGGCTTGTGATGCTGCAACGAGCCAGGCGCTCGATCGTCGCCGCCTGGTCGAACCCGTGATCACCTCGGAGCCTCGCGCTGGCGGGGTGGCGGTGGCCGCTCCGCCCCGAGGAGCTTCACCGCCTTGCGGTAGAGGACGACGACCAGAGCGCCGAGGGGCAGGAAGCTGACCACGAAGCCCAGGACGAACGCCCACTTGTCCACGTACCAGCCGAGAATGCCGAGGACGACGAGGGCGGCCACGGCCAGGCCGAGGAGCACCTTGCGGCGGGGCGCGTCGGCTGTGGAGGGGACGACGACCAAACCGCGGGCCAGGCGCCGCCCGAGGCGGGGACCCACGCGCCGGATGGCGGTGGCCACGATGCGCGGTGGTCGAGGCACGCGCGAGCTTGGAAGCGAGACGTTGTGGAGGGCCGTCTCGGTGGCCGCCGTGGCCAGTTCGCCGAAGCGGTCGAGGAGTTCGGGGGCCCGCTCGTTGCCCCGGATCGTCTCGGCGCCCACGCCGTAGCCGGCCACCCACGCCTCCACCTCCTCGAGCGCCGGCGGGCGGCCGGGGTCGATGCCGGGGACGGTGCCCATGGGCTCCTTGGGCAACGACATCTCCTGGCCGAGGATCTCCCACTGGCGTCGGGCGACGAGCGCGTTGCGGATGGCACTGATGTCGAGGTCATCGCGATAGGCCTCGGGCGAGGCCCGCAGGACCTGCACCTCCAGGCGGATGGCATCGAGGGCGGGGGCCCAGACCTGCACGTCGAGCCGGGACCGCCAGGCGTGGCTCGTTGGTGCCACCAGTTCGTGGACGATCCCCAGCGCCTCCTCGTCGCCGGCGCACCCGGCCAGGCGCTCGGCCAGCCGGCGGGGCCGGATGAGGAGGTCGATCAGGGTGGGCACGGCGTCGAGGCGGCCCCACAGCCAGTCATTGGCCCGCCAGTGGGCCAGGAGGAAGGCCGAGAAGTTGGCCAGCTCGTTGCCGGCCAGCTTGAGGGCGACGTGGATACCCGCCTGCGCTCCCGGGCCGACAGCCGGATCCCACCACTGGCCCGTTTCCCTGGCCGCGTCCATCAGGGCGGTGAAATGCGGGGCCAGGGGTGTGCGGTTGGCGGTCGAGAGGCGGCGGAAGTCGACACGACGCCGGCCCGGTAGGCCGGAGACGAACTCCGGGAGGCAGAGCACATCGAGGGCCTCCAGGACCTCGATGGTCACCGGCGTGCCGCCCAGGACGCGGTGCAGGAGATGCCCCGGATCGGGCTCGCCGGCCGCCACCGCCGATCCGGCCGGGACGGTCAGGTCGGCGAGGGGGGCCACCACGTCGACCAGGAGGCCGGCGATGCGGGCCAGAAGCTCCGACGTGGCGCCGGGGTTGGTCGACCCCGCAGCCGGATCGTCGGACATGGCCTCGACGACCTGGTCGACTCGGGCGGTGGCGGCCTGGCAGGCCGCCTCCAGCGGGGCGGTGACTCCGACCAGCAGGGCCTCGATGGTGGCGTCGGCCAGGGCCGGCTCCACCAGCGCCATCCGGTCGAGGGAGTCCATGGCTGCGTCCACGAACCCGTCCGGGTCGCTCCGCTTCGACGCCGCCGCCGACACCCAGGCCAGGCGGCGGGTGCGTTCGAGGACGGAGCCGAGGAACGTCCGGATCCGGTAGAGCGAGACCTTGACCTGGCCCGGGGCCGGGTCACCGACCGCGCCCTCCAGCCAGCGGGCCCACTCGATCAACAGGTCGTTGACCCGCAGGAGCGGCCCCACCTCACCGCTGGCGGCGAGGAGAGTCGCGTCCCCCTGCCCGGTCGACGCGTGCAGTCTCCCGCCGATGGCGGTCTCCAGCCCCTCTCGGTCGTGCTGGGGCCAGCCGGCGATAGGAGAACGCCAGTCGTCGTCGGGGACCGGCGTCCCGGCCACCTGCCGGGGGAACTGGTCCTCGCCCATGACGCCCATGGGGTCGAGCAGCAGGCGGAAGACCTCCGACGCCTCATGCGACGCCCGGCTCCGGCGGTACTGGGCCAGCGAGGTCGCGGCCTCGGCCAGGAACGGCCGGCGCCCGGTGAGGCCGGCGAAGGCGGCCCGGCGCAGGTTCCGCGCCCGCTCGATGCCCTCGTTGTAAGCCTCGATGGCGGCGATGTCGGTGTTGATGGTCTCGCCCGACACCCGGGCGGCCACCACACCGCGCAGGACGGCAAGGGTGGTCCGCCGCTCGTCCTCGCCCAGGCCCTCGGCGGTGACGCTCGCCGTCGACGCGCCCGGCTGCAGGTACACGAGGAATCGCTCGGTCGGGCGCTCGGCCGGGGCGTTGGCGACGAAGTCCAGGGCGCACTGGATGGGGATGTTGTCGAGGATCCCCCCGTCGGCCACGACGAAGGGCCCGCCGGTGGTCCGGTCGAGGAAGGTGCCGTCGAGGTCGACGGCCGCGCCCGTCGCCGTCCCAGGGGCCGGCGGCGGCGAGGTGAACGTGAGTCGGCGGGACGAGCGCACGTCGGCGCCCTCGAAGGCCACCGGGAACGACGACGTCGACCGGGCGGCGATGGCCAGCCGCCACAGGGTGTCGCCGAAGCGGTCATCGGTCGGCGGATGGAAGTCGGTCGGGAGCCAGGGCTCCTCGGGCTGGCGGAAGCGGAAGCCGGATCCGTGCCGGCGCTGGAACAGGGGCTCGTCCTCGGGGCTGGGAAGAGGGCGGACGATCGGCTCCATGACCGTCGCCGAGAGGGCCAGCTCGACCCGGGGCCGCGGCGGCTCGGGGCCGCCGGCGAGGGTGGCGCCGCCGGCCGGACGCGACGTCAGCTCGGCCAGCTTCTTGTGGACCGTCGTGAGGAAGTAGTCGTCGCCCAGGAGGAGCGACGGCCAGGGCGGCCCGCGGCGGACCAGGCCGTCGATGCCACCGACGTCGAGCCACACGTCGCGCATGCGGTCGTAGGGGAAGTCGTAGACCTGGCTGGCCGCGTAGAGCACGCCGTTGAGGCCGCCGGCGCTGGCCCCGGCCAGCACGTCGACCACCACCCGGTCGTAGCCGGCGGCGTCGCGCAGGATGCTCGACCAGAAGTCGTCCCCGTCGGAGGAGGCACGCCGGGCCTGGTCGATCTCCGATACCGCCCCGCCGATCCACACGGCGAGACTCACGCCGCCGCGCATGGCCAGGGCGAGCCGCAGTTCCGTCGTCATGGCACCTCCTCGCACACCTTCGAACCTCGCGCCACGGCGTCCCGCACGACCGGTTCCAGCCAGTAGTCGTTGTGGCCGTTGATCGTGCCGGCCGCGCCGTGGGCATCGGCGATCGGAAGATCCGCCCCGAGGACCGCGGTTGCGGCGGCGATGGCGTCGGGCACGAAGACGGCCCGGCCCACGTGATCGGTGAACCGGAAGCAGTTGACCCACCCACCCGGGACGTCGGCGCGGGTGGCCTCGAAATCCTCGACTGCGAAATAGTGGGGGAAGACGGCGGCGTAGAGCGTCTGCAGGGGCGAGCCGAAGGTGACGAGGGAGAACGGGGGCAGGGGCGACCCGCTGGCGCTGCCGCCGGCCAGGTAGGGCCGGATAGCGGCGTAGGCCAGGACCGTGCCCTGGCTGTGAGCGGCGATGACCAGGCCGTCGCGCCGGGCCGCGGCCCGCAGGAACCCCTGCAGCTCGGGCACGGCCCGCTCGGCGTAGGGGCGGACGGCGAAGGGGTGGAAGGCTCGGGGCCAGAACGTGAGGATGTCCCAGACATTGCCGATGCGGCGCAGTGCGGCAGGGGCGGCGCGAGACTTGACCAGGTTGAGGATGGTGAAGGCGAGGACGAAGGCGAAGGTCGACCGGGCCACGTTGACCGGTGGCGTGGCCGTCAGCCGCCACGTGCCGTCGGAGATCTCCGACCAGCGCATGCCCACGGCGACGAGCGTGGTGAGGGCGAAGCCGAGCGACAGCGCGCACACGATCCGGTCGAGGTTGGACAGCACCGTCGCCAGCCGGGCCCGGATGCGGGCGTCGAAGGTGGGCAGGACGGTCTGGCCCGGGACCTTTTCGGCGGCGACGGGGGTGAGCAGGGTGACGACGAGGACCGCAATCGCCCCACCGATGGCGGCCAGAGTCGCCCAGCCGTAGCAGTCGTAGAGGACGGCGGTGGCGCCGGGCGGGACCTCGTCGATCCCGGTCACGGTGATGAGGGCGGACAGGACGAGCCCGCCGAGCAGGAGGACGCCGAGCAGGGCCGTGGCCGCGCCGAGCATGCGCCGGGTGAGGCGGCGACCGTCGCCCTCGCCCCGCAGCAGGCCGGCGACGAGGACCAGTGCCACGCCGAGGGACTGGAGGATCCCCACGGTGACGAGCGCACGGCCGACGAAGTGCCCGGCCCGCTCCGTCCCGCCGGCGAAGACCACGCCGACCACCACGGCGAAGGTCGCAGCGGCGACGGCGACGTGGATGCGCCAGCGCACCTCGTGCTCATCGCCGTTGTCGAAGAAGGCCAGGTCGTCGAGGCGGGCGGTGGCGCCCGCTCCCCATGGCCACCGCCACGGCTTGGGGCGGTCGGGCCAGGTCGGCGGGCGGAAGCGTTCGAAGCCCTGGGCCACGTAGGTGGCCATGACGACGAGGCCGGCCATGGCCAGGCCGGCGGACGCAGCGGCCGCCGAGAAGAACAGGCCCGACACCTCTCCGGGCGCCCGGCCGCGGCTCCCGCCGCTGACCTCCCGCCACACGGCCAGTGCCGCCATCAGCAGCCACACCACCGTCGCCGCAGTCGTGGCCAGGCCCACCCAGACGACACCGATGCGGTGCAGGGTGCGGCGGCGCTCGTTGAGCCCGGGAGGCGCCATCCACCCGGCCACGTTGACGAGCGTGAAGGGGAGCAGGAGAGGCCAGACCGCGAAGCTGCGCGATCCCGACGTGAGCGGGCTCCAGTGGTACACGTGCACCGTCCGGTCGCCGGCCGGGCAGCGGACGACGCTGCGGGTGCTCGGTTCGCTCCGCCATGAAACCACCGACGAGTTCGCGGGGCTCCCGAGTACGCCTTCCGGGGTCGGCCCGCCGATTCCATGAACCCGAAGCTCCATGAGGGCTGGACCATATCCCCATCGAACCGGTGCGCGTCGGGCTCAGGTCGTGGTGAAGAAGGCGGTGACGTCGGCCCGGTCTCGGGTCCGTCGCATCGGGGGCAGCGCGGAGAGGATGGCGGGGCGGTACGAGGCCTCGGCCAGCCGGGGATCGAGGACGGCCACCACGCCGCGATCGGAGGCGGAGCGAATGAGACGGCCGGCGCCCTGGGCCAGGCGGATGGCGGCGTGGGGGATGTCGACGAGGGCGAAGGCGGCGGCCCCGGCCCGCTCGCGCCGGGCCTCGGCCACCGGGTCGTCGGGGCGGGCGAAGGGGAGGCGGTCGATCACCACCAGCGAGCAGGCGTCGCCCGGCACGTCGACCCCCTGCCAGAACCCCATGGTGGCGAAGAGGCACGACGTCTCGTCGGTGCGGAACGCCTCGATGAGCGCCGGCTTGGGCAGGTCGTCCTGGCCGAGCACCCGGTAGGGGACGGCTGCCTCGATCACGGTTCGGGCGGCCCGCATGGCCCGCCACGACGTGAACAGGGCGAGGGTGCGGCCGCCCGCCGCCCTGACCAGGAACTCCAGCTCGGCGTGGGCCGCCTCCTCGTGGCGGGGATGACGGACGTCGGGCAGACGGGGCACGAACAGCAGGCACTGGTTGCGGTAGTCGAACGGGCTGCCGACGTCGATCTCCACCGCGGTCCCGACGAGCCCAAGGCGGGCCGAGATGCCGGGCGGGATGGTGGCCGAAGTGAGGATGGGCGTGGCCGACGACCACAGCACCCTGGCCAGCTCGCCGCCCACGTCGACCGGCGCCACCCGCAGCGCCGGCTGCTTGGGCCCCGAGGTCTCGACCCAGGTCACGTACTCGTCGGCGGCGGCGAGCACGGTGTCGACGTCGGCCGCCAGGGAGTCGAGGCCCTTGGCCGCCCGCTCCCGACGGGACTTCTGATCGAGGGTCTCCTCTGCGGGCGCACCCCGCAGGGCGCTGCGCTCCTCGCGTACCACCTGGGCCAGATCGGCCAGGGCCTCGGCCACCAGTGGCTCGCCCGCCGCCCCCTTGGCCAGGCGCTTCCCGACGAACGGCGTCAGCGCTCGTTCGAGGCTGTCACGGTGGCGGACCAGCGCGCTGCCCGGCGCCAGGCGGGCCACCGCCCCGATCCGTCCGGGGGCGATGGTGACGCCGAGGGCGCCGGACAGCACGTCCTCGGTCTCGTGCGCCTCGTCGACGATCACCACGTCGTGCTCCGGGAGGATGAACCCGCCCGAGGCCACGTGGGCACCGAGCAGGTGGAGGTTGACGACGATCACGTCGGCCTCCCGGGCCCGCTCGTAGGCGGCCTCGGCGAAGCAGCTCCCCCCGCTGGGGCAGACCTGCGCCCCCGGGCACTCCTCGGATCCCACACTCACCGACGACCACGCCACCGGCCTGGGCTCGAAGTCCAGCTCGGCCCGGTCCCCGGTCTGGCTGGTCCGCCCCCACGCCAGCAGCTTCGTCACCTCGTCACCCGTGCCCGAGCGGTCCGGGCCCAGGGCCAGGGTGGGCGCGTCGGCCTCACGTGCCGCTTCGGCGCCCGCCTGCCGGCAGAAGTAGTTGCTGCGGCCCTTGAGCACGGCCCAGGTGAGGCCGGGGACCAGGCCGGCGGCCACCACCGACGGCAGGTCCTTGCCCGCCAGCTGGTCCTGCAGGGCTTTGGTGGCGGTGGCGATCACCACCCGGTGGTCGCCACCGCCCGTCAGGGCGCCCACGAGATAGGCCCAGGTCTTGCCCGTGCCCGTGCCGGCCTGGACGACCAGGGGTCGCTCGGTACGGACGGCCTCGGCCACCGCCTCGGCCATGGCGACCTGGCCGGCCCGCGTCTCGCCCCCGCCGGCGAGGGTGGCGGCGAGTTTGGCGAGGGCGGACCCCACCTTCGAACTGGTGACGTTTTCGGGGGTCAGGGCCCCCATTGTTGTCACCGGTCCGAGGGGATGAGCACGATGTCGAAGAAGTCACAGTGCCACTTCAGTACTGATCGACTGGGCGGCCGCGCATTACGCCCGCATTACGGGCTCCCTCATAGGTTGATCGGATGACTGACACGCCGAGGGTGGGGTCGCAGCGGAAGCTCGCGGGGCGGGCCCGGATGGTGGCGGTGGGCGTGGGCTTCGCCGCCACCGCTGCTTTGGCAGGGCCCGTCGGCGGGGCCATGGCCCAGGTCACGGGGGAGAGCAGGGTGGTCGTCGAGGCCCCCCGGCAGGTGACCTCCGGCCCCAGCCCGGTCCGCCTCTTCGTCATCCCGGCGCTGGCGGTGGACCCGGACAACCCGGACACGGTCGTGATGGCAGTCGGCGACGCCCGCAACGGCGGCTGCGGGCTCCGGGTTTCCCGTGACGGGGGCTTGTCGTGGGCGGTCACCGCCCCCAACCTGCTCCTCGAGCCGAACGACTCATGCATCCAGCGGGCGTTGGCCCCTGTGATGCGGCCCACCTTCGCCTCCGACGGCACCTTGTACGTGGCCCTGGCATCTTCATCGCCGGCCACCGACGTGGCCAACGGCCCGATCAGCATGATGATGTCCCGCACGCCCGACCTCGGGATCACCCATGAGACCTTCCTGGTGGCCAAGGGCGAGACCACGCAGTTCAACCCGGCGGACTACGGCGCCGCCGGACCTCCCCAGGAGGGCAATAGCTGGAACAAGTACATGGGCATGGGGGTCGACCCAAAGAATCCCAACCGGGTCTACGTGATGTGGCGCTGGCTCGTGTGGGGCAAGGACCTGCGCCAGCTGGAGGGCGAATTCGTCGTCCGCCCGCACTTCTCGACCTCCGACGACGGTGGCCGCACCTGGAGCAAGCCGATCGACGTCCTGACCGTGACCGGCGGCGAGAAGGCCTTCGGCTCCGGGACCATGTCGATGGCCGTAGGACCCGATGGAGCGGTCTACGGCTTCGCCCGGGAGAGCGTCAAGCCGGCACCGGCCGGCCAGACCGCCGCCATTCCTCGCCAGCTCATGTTCAAGTCGACCGACTTCGGTAAGACGTGGGAGACCAGCGCCATCGGCGAGCCTGCGGCCCGGATGGGCAACCCGGAGGCCGCCGTCGACCCGAAGACCGGCCGGCTGTACGTGGTCTACGAGCACCGGGGTGCAGCCACGCCGGCGACCAGCCCGCCCAATCCCCAGAATATCCTTGCTATCACCTCGTCCGACGGCGGCAAGACCTGGAGCAAGCCGCTCGACATCACTGACGACGCCCCGGACAAGCGGGCCAACCAGTACTACCCGGGGATCAGCGTGGCCCCGAACGGCCGCGTCGACGTCGCCTGGCACGACTTCCGCAACGACCCGTTCTTCTTCCCCGGCCAGGAGGGCAACATGGGGACTGCCGTGGCCCAGCGTTACTGGGACGCGTACTACACGCACTCCGGCGACGGCGGCGTCACATGGGCCAAGAACGAGCGGCTGACGAACCCGTCGATCGACGCCGAGTCCGGCGCCACGTTCAACAACATCGACACCCGGGGGCCGATGGGCATCGCCTCGTCCGACGAGGCTGCGTTCGTGGCCTGGGCCGACTCGCGGGCAACGGTCGACGAGAACGAGGCCGAGGACGCCTACATGACCCGGATACGCTTCAACGACGTGTCGCCCCTTGCGGGGTCAGCGGGCTCCTCAGGTGGTAGCAACGTCGTCTGGGCCGTGGCCGGAGCCGGTGGGGCACTGGCCGTCGGAGGGTTGCTGCTCCTTCTGTCCCGCTCGCGGCGGTTCGCCGCTCAGGGTCCCGGGGCCCAGGGGGTGACTCGCACACCCTCGCCGGGCTGAGCCGGGTCGGCGTCGCCCACCAGCCGGTCGACCAGGGCGCCTATGGCCGCCATGGCCGGGTCGTCCGGGCAGGCTTCCAACGGCGACCGGCCCCGGCGTTCGGCGTCTCTGACGGCCGGATCGAACGGGATTCGGGCCCACGGCGGCAGGCCGGGATGGTCGGGCTCCTCGCGGTACTGGCTGGCGACGATGCGCCAATCGATGTCCGCGACCATGGGGAGCAGTCGGCGGGCGGTCATTGCCGAACGCCACGCCGGTCCTACCACCACCAGCACTTGGCCGGCGAAGGCGTGGTACCGCTCGAAGGGCGTGGTGGGGCCGGCCTCGAGGTCGGCGACGACGTCCCAGTCCGGTGAGCCGATGCCGAGCAGGATCTGCACGATTGCGGGCACCGATTGCTTGGTCGCCAGCTTCAGCGGTGAGCTGATCTTGCCCACCCCGAGGAAGTGGACGCCGTCCGGGCCGGGCGTGGAGAAGCGCTCGACTGCCTGGGTTGGCGTGACCCCGGTCGCCAGCTGCCACCCGTAGTTCGCCCCTTCGCGCTCCTCGACCGCTTCGGGAGGCAGCCCCGCCTCGGTCGGTGGCATGCCGAGGCTGGTGGCCATACCCGGGTTGGTGTCGAGGTCGGCGGCCAGCACCTGGCGTCCTCGACGGGCCAGCAGCCGGGCGATGGTGCTCGAGAGGACGGTCTTGCCCGCCCCGCCCTTACCGATGACGGCCAGTCGCAGCCCGACCCGCTGTCGGGCCCGGTCCATCGCCGCCGGATCGAACCGGCCGAGCTCGGCTGCCGCCAAGCAGCGACGGTCCCGCAGGTCGGAACGGTGCGTGGCGATCGCCGGCACTGCGCCGTCGAAGCCGACCCCGGGGATCCATGGCTTCAGGTAGCGCTCGTAGCCCGACGCCTGGCGGTCGAGGGCCAGCCAGCCGGCGCACGCCCGTATGGGATCGGCCGAGGCGCGAACCTCCGCCTCGGCCGCATCGAGCACGGCGATCTGGCGGTCCATCGTCTCGATGGCCCACCGGTCACGTGCGGTCAACGTGTGCCGCGAGCGCGACGGTTCGACGGGACGGCACAGGAGCGTCTCCCTTCTGGCGGCCATTTTCGGGCAACGCCGATAGTGAGATGAGAGACTAGAGGCGCAGTGAGAATGCACGCGTAACGTCGATAGCGACACGAGGCGGACATGGCAGATCGGATCGAGATCTTTCTGGCGGGCCGCGTCGCCGTGGCGACGACTGACCGGGAGCCGGTCGAGTGCGCGCTGGGCTGCCGGGCACGCGTGGCGTTCGGGTATCTCGTGGTGGAACGTTGGCGACCGGTGGCCGCCGACGAGCTGGCCAATGCCGTCTGGGGCGAGGAGCTTCCCCCCACGTGGCGAGCGGCGCTGCGCGGTGTGATCGCCCGGATACGCGCCGCGCTGACTGCGGCGGGCATCGACGGGGCCAGGGTACTCACGTCGGGCGTGCCGGGCTATCAGATCGACCTCCCTGCCGGATCGACGGTCGACATCGAGGGCGCAGAGCGGTCCCTGCAGGCCGCCCTCGAGCGTGTCGACCTCGACCCGTTCCGGGCGTGCGCCGACGCCCGCGCCGCGGCGCACGTCCTGCGCGGCGACTTCCTCGCCGGCGCCGAAGGCCCATGGGTCGAGCGACGTCAGGCTGAGCTGACCGAGTTCCATGTCCGTGCCCTCGAAGTGCTGTCCACTGCCGCCATGTCGTCGGGTGACCCCGCCGGCGCCCTGCGGGCCGCGGAGGAAGCCGTTTCCCTGCAACCGTTCCGGGAGTCCGCCCACGTCCGGGTCATGGCCGCCCACGAGGCCGCCGGCAATCGGGCGGCCGCCCTGCGTGCCTACGAGCGATGTCGCCGCCGGCTGGCCGAGGAGCTGGGCATCGCACCGGGACCGGGGACGGAGCGCGTGTACATCGAGCTCCTCGGGCAGGAGCCGCCTGCGTTCGAAGCACCGGCGGTCGCCGCCACCGGCAACCTGCCGGCGCCGCTCACCCGCTTCGTCGGCCGGCAGGGCGAGCGGGCACGGATAGCCGACCTTCTCACCTCCACCCGCCTCGTCACCATGACCGGACCGGGTGGAGTCGGAAAGAGCCGCCTCGCCATCGAGGTGGCGGGCGACCTGGCCCGGGCCTATCCGGACGGTGTGTGGCTGATCGAGCTGGCGGCACTGGCCGACTCGTCGCTGCTGGTGGAACAGGCGACGTCGGTACTGGGGGTCGCCGACGCGGCTGGCGCTACCGCCATGCAGTCGCTCCTGGCGCACCTCAGGTCGAAGCGGTCCCTCCTCGTCCTCGACAACTGCGAGCACCTGGTGGCCGCTTGCGCCCCCCTGGTCGACTGCGTCCTGAGGGCGTGCGCCGGCGTACGCGTCCTGGCCACGAGTCGGGAGCCGCTATGCATTGGCGGAGAGACGATCTTCGCCTTGCCCCCGCTTTCCATCCCTCCCGCCGGCGAGGAAGCGTCGCTGGGTTCGCTCCTCCGCCACGATGCCGTCGCCCTGTTCGTGGACCGCGCCCACGCCGCGTCGCCGGAGCTCGACCTCGAGCCGTCGGCTGCAGCGGTGGCCACCGTCTGCCGTCGGGTCGATGGCATACCCCTGGCCATCGAGCTGGCAGCGGCACGGGTGCGGTCACTCACGGTTCCCGAGATCGCCCAACGGCTCTCCGACCGGTTCGACCTGCTCGCCGCCGGCCCCCGCACCGCGCCGCGGCGTCACCAGACTCTACGGGCCGCCCTGGACTGGAGCTATGACGGTCTCTCGTCGCCCGAGCGCAGGATCTTCGTCGCCTTGTCGGTCTTCTCGGGGAGCTTCACGGCCGAGGCAGCCGACGCGATCTGCGGCGAGCCGGCGGTCGAGCTCGTCTTCCGGTTGGTGGACAAGTCGCTCGTGGTCGCCGATCGCTCCGGTTCAACGACGCGGTACCGGCTGCTCGAGACCATCCGCCACTACGGCAAGGAGAAGCTCGGCGCTGAAAGGGCGGGGGTGGCGGCCAGCCGGGCCCTTCTCCAGTGGTCGGCGACTCTGGCCGAGGCTGCCGAGGCAGGACTCGAAGGCCCCGATCAGCCCGTGTGGCTACGAACGCTCGACGCCGAGCACGACAACATACGCGGCGCCCTCGACTGGGCGGCGGCCGAGACCGCCAACCTCGATGGGCCTCGCACGGCGGCCGCCCTTTGGCGGTACTGGGAGATCCGCGGCTTCCTCGGCGAGGGTCGGTCCCGCATCGAAGCCATGATGCGGGTCGACGCGCCGGCCTCGCTGCTGGCCAAGCTGTCGAACTCGGCGGCGGTGTTGGCACAGAGCCAGGGCCACCTTCCCGCCGCCCGCCGGCTGTACCAGCGGGCGCTCGACCTCCGCCGCAGCCTCGGCGACCGGCTCGGAGTCACGGCGGCGCTGAACGGGCTCGGCAACGTCGCCGTCGGAGAGGACGATCTCTTCGGCGCCAAGCTGATCTTCGAGCAGAACCTGGACACCAGCCGCGAGCTGGGTGACCCCCGCATGATCGCCGCGTCCCTGATGAATCTCGGGGTCGTCGTGCAGCTGCTGTTTGTCACGGGCCGCACGTCCGAGCACGAGGGCGCGGCCGAAGCCCACGCCCTCTACTCGGAGAGCCAGTGCATGTACCGGGCACTGGGCGACACGAGGGGCGTCGCCCAATCCCTGGAGAACCTCGGCGCCATCGCGCCGTACCAAGGTGACGACGGCGCCGCCCAGTCCTTTCTGGAGGAGAGCCTCGTCCTGCGGCGCCAGCTCCACGACAAGAGCGGAATTGCCGCGTCGGCCCGGTTCCTCGGTCACCTGGCTCTCAAGGGCCGCCGCTACGGCGCCGCCCGCGGGCTCCACGAGGAGTGCCTGGCCATCGAGAGCGAGCTGGGCAACCGGCTGCTGATGGTGGCCGACCTGGCCTCGCTGGCCGAGATCGCCGAGGGTGAGGGCGACCACGACGAGGCCGGCAGGCGCATCGAAGATGCCCTGGCCCTGTCCGACGCGTTGGGCGACACCGGGTCGACGACCATGTTGCGGGTCAGGCTCCAGGCCCTCGCCGAATCGGCCCGGTGACGGCCACCGCCGCTGGTCCGGCCCCACGTCAGAAGCTTGGTGGTATCGGCGCCGATGCCCCGGGTGCCGGCCGCCGGGCGTGCTCAGGGCGTGGCGCCCGACGCCATCGTCGTCCCGCTCGTCTTGTCCGCGGTGGTCTTCGCCGCCGGCGCGCCGCCCCGAAACCGGCTGCTGGCCGAACTGGTGACATCTGGTGCGATATACGACACCCCGTGTCACCAGTTCGTGACTACTTGAGCGTCAGCTCGTCGCCGGCCACGTCGACGCCGACGGTGTCGCCGTCGCCGTAGCGGCCCTCCAGCAGGGCCAGGGCGAGAGGGTCGGCGATCCTGCGCTGGATGAGCCGCTTGAGCGGTCGGGCCCCGTAGGTGGGGTCGTAGCCCACTCGGGCCAGCCAAGCCGCCGCCTCCTCGCTCACGTCCAGGCCCAGGCGGCGGGCGGCCAGGCGACCAGCCAGGTGGCGGAGCTGGATTCGGACAATGCGCTCGATGTCGGCCTCGGTGAGCGACCGGAACCGGACTATCTCATCGATGCGGTTGAGGAACTCGGGGCGGAAGAAGGCTGTCGGGTCGCCGGGCAGGTTCGACGTCATGATGAGCACGACGTTGGAGAAGTTCACCGTGCGGCCCTGCCCATCGGTGAGGCGGCCGTCGTCGAGGAGCTGGAGCAGCACGTTGAAGACCTCGGGGTGGGCCTTCTCGATCTCGTCGAGCAGCACCACGGCGTAGGGGCGCCGGCGGACGGCCTCGGTGAGCTGGCCGCCCTCGTCGTAGCCGACGTAGCCCGGCGGGGCGCCGATCAGTCGGGAGACGGTGTGCTTCTCCTGGTACTCGCTCATGTCGATGCGGACGGTGGCCCGCTCGTCGTCGAAGAGAAAGTCGGCGACCGACCGGGCCAGCTCGGTCTTGCCCACGCCGGTGGGGCCGAGGAACAGGAACGAGCCGATGGGCCGGTGGGGGTCGGACAGGCCGGCCCGGGAACGGCGGATGGCGTTGGCGACGGCGGAGACGGCTTCCTCCTGGCCGATGACGCGGGTGTGGAGGACATCCTCCATGCGCACGAGCTTGGCCACCTCACCCTCCAGGAGCTTCGACACGGGGATGCCCGTCCACCGGCTGACGACCTGGGCCACGTCCTCGGCGTCGACCTCCTCCTTGAGCATGCGCCGGTCGGCCTGGAGCTCGGCCAGCGCCGCGGACGCGGCCTCCAGCTCCCGCTCCAGCTCGGGGATGCGGCCGTAGCGGAGCCGGGCGGCGGCTTCCAGGTCGGGCTCCCGCTCCACCTGGGCCCGCACCGATTCGAGCTCCTCCTTGAGGGGCCGGATGCGGGCGATGGCGTCGCGCTCGGAGGTCCAGTGGGCCTTCATGCCGTCGGACTGCTCGCGGAGGTTGGCCAGCTCGGCGTCGATGGCCGCAAGTCGGTCCCGGCTGGCCCGGTCGGTCTCCTGGGTGAGGGCGACGTGCTCGATCTCCAGCTGGCGCATGCGCCGTTCGACCACGTCGATCTCGGTGGGCATGGAGTCGATCTCGATGCGCAGGCGGCTGCCGGCCTCGTCGATGAGGTCGATGGCCTTGTCGGGCAGGAACCGCCCGGTGATGTAACGGTCCGACAGCATGCCGGCGGCCACCAGGGCCGCGTCCTGGATGCGCACGCCGTGGTGGACCTCGTAGCGTTCCTTCAGGCCCCGGAGAATGGCGATGGTGGCCTCGACCGAGGGCTCGCCGACCACGACGGGGGCGAAGCGCCGCTCGAGGGCGGCGTCCTTCTCGATGTGCTTGCGGTACTCATCCAGGGTGGTGGCCCCGATCATGCGCAGCTCGCCGCGGGCCAGCATCGGCTTGAGCATGTTGGAGGCGTCCATCGCCCCCTCGGCCGCGCCGGCGCCGACCACGGTGTGCAGCTCGTCGATGAAGGTGATGACCTGGCCGGCGGCGTCGGCGATCTCCTTGAGCACGGCCTTCAACCGCTCCTCGAACTCGCCGCGGTACTTGGCCCCGGCCACCATCGATCCGAGGTCGAGGGAGATGATGCGCCGGTTGCGAAGGCTCTCGGGGACGTCGCCTTCCGCCACCCGCCGGGCCAGGCCCTCGACGATGGCGGTCTTGCCCACGCCGGGCTCGCCGATCAGCACGGGGTTGTTCTTGGTCCGGCGGGAGAGGACCTGGATGACCCGCCGGATCTCCTCGTCGCGACCGATGACCGGGTCGAGCTTGCCGGCCCGGGCCGCGTCAGTGAGGTCTCGGCCATAGCGCTCGAGGGCCTGGTAGGTCTCCTCGGGGTTCTGGGTGGTCACCCGGTGAGTGCCCCGCACCTCTTGGAGCACGGCGAGCAGGTCCTCGCGGGAGACGCCCACGAGCTGGGTCAGAGCGAGCAGAATGTGCTCGGTCGACAGGTACTCGTCGCCGAACTGGGACCGCTCCCGGTCGGCCGCGTCAACCACGTCGCGGGTCTCGCGGGAGAGGCGGGGCTCACCGCCGCCATAGGCCTGGGCCAGGCGGGACAGGGCGGCCTCGTTACGATCGCTCAGCGTAGGCGCAGCCACCCCGGCCTTGGTCAGTGTCGGAAGGACGACGCCGTCCTCCTGGCTCAACAGTGCGGCCAGGAGGTGCTCGGGGGTGACCTCGGCGTGGTTGCGCTGGCGAGCCAGGTCGAGGGCGGTGGCCACCGCCTCTTGGGTTTTCTGCGTCCATCGCTTGGGATCGAACGGCATGCCCGCGCTACCTCACCCGGATCCCGGTGGCTGGCGGCGACCGCCCCGGCGCGACCGCCGGCGCCGGGCCCGGTCGGCGGCGATGCGGGACTGCTCGTCGTTGCCTCGGTTCAGGCCGGCGGCGTCGGCCCCGTCGTCTCCTGACTCGGGGCCGGCCTGCGCCGGCCCGTGGTCGTCCTTCGGCGTAGCACGGCCGGGAGATCGGGGTGGGCCGGCATCGTGGGCCAGCAGGTCGTCGATGAGGAAGTCGTCGTCGGGAGCTGGAGGCGACCACTCCGGCTCGGCCGACGGGCGCCGGCCGGCGGCCGGCGGCCCGTCGAGGAGCTCGGCGATGACGATCTCGGTCTCCGGGGGACGGGGCGGACGACCGGTGGACGGCTCGGCGTCGGGGACGTCCCCGGGCCCGGCCGGAACCATCGGAGCCGGGTCGCGGGCCACCGTGGAGTCGTCGGCTTCCGGTGAGAGCAGCTTCTTCGCCGCGCTCTGGGGGTCCTCGGGCAGGGGTAGGTGGTCGGCCAGCAGGTCCTCGACCGGGAAGGGGGTGGCCCGCGCCGGCGGGAGATCCTCGGGGAACAGGTCCCAGAACGACAGCTCCTCCGCCGGCACCGGCGGGATCACTGGCGCATGCGCCGGCTCCGACGCCGGCTCCGGGGCCGCCCCCACGGTGGGGGTGGAGCCCGTGTCGAAGGGCGCCCACTCGGGTGCATCCAGCACGTCGGGGCCCGGGGGCGCCTCGGGGGCGGGGGGCTGCGCCTCGGGGTCGATCGAAGGCTCGGGGCCCCACAGATCCTCCTCCAGGAGCTGGGCGACGGCCGGTGTCTGGGGCCTGGCCCGGGGGGCGGGCAGCGAGACGGCCATGGTCGGCGGCCCCCCGCTCTCGGCAAGGTCTGTGGCTTCGACATCTGTCGCGCCGGCGGTTACATCTGCCGCCACTTCGGCGGCGGTGACATCCGCCGCCCCGGTCGGGGGAACGGCCGGGGTCGGGCCCGTTCCGTCCTTGGGCCGCGTCGGCGGTCGGCGGTCGCCCGCCTTCTGGCCTGCTGCGGCCTTTTTGGCCGGTCCGCCCTTCGGCCCACCTCGGGCCTTCGGCGAGCGCGTGGACTTCGCCGCCGCCGCCGCTTTGGCAGCAGGGCTGCCCCTCCGGGCGCCGCCGCCGGCGCCGTCGAGCACCGTCAGTCCTGACTTGGCCGATGGCGACGGGACGGGCCGCGGTCGACTCACCGCAGTCGCCGGCGCCCGCCGGCGTAGGAACAGGGTCTGGAGGACGGCGGCCAGGAGGAGGACGACGGTGATGATGCCTAGGGCGAGCACCCGACGATCATGACCGGAGGAGGAGGGCGACGGGGACGATGCCGCCGGGGCGGCCGGGCCGGCGGGTGCCGGCGCCACGACGTCGACCAGGTCGAGGCTGGCGACAAAGGCGTCGCCTCCTGCCGGCGGCTGCGAGCCCTGGACCGGCTTCTCCGTGCGGAAATCCGAGGAGCCGGTCAGCCCCACCACATGGACACCGCCCCGGGCGTCGAGGGCCACGCCCGTCCCGGACTCCGCCTCGGTCCCGCCGAGGAAGGTCGAGAACAGCGGCCCACGGCCGGTGGAGTCGAGCTTCACCACGAAGGCGTCGTCGCCGCCACCCAGGGTGGTCTGCACCGGCTTGGCGGTCACCCAGTTGGCCGACCTCGTGCTGCCGACGACGTGGGCGCTGCCGGCCCGGTCGACGGTGACGGCGTTGGCGCCGTCGGCCCCGCTCCCGCCGAGGTAGGTGGAGTACACGAGCGCCGAGCCCGCCGGGTCGATCTTGGTGACGAAGGCGTCGGCCTCGCTGCCCTTGGTGGCCTGGAGCGGCGTGGTGGTGGGGAAGTTCGGCGAGTTGGTGTTGCCGGCGACGTAGGCCGCGCCCTGGGCGTCGAGGGCGATGGAAGTGCCCTGGTCGACGTCGCTGCCGCCGAGGAAAGTCGAGTAGACGAGCGCCGATCCGGTCGGGTTGTACTTGGTGACGAAGGCGTCGGGGAAGCTGCCGGCCACACCGCCGGCGCCGCCTCCCGAGGCGGCCTGGATGGGGCGGGCCGTGGGGAACCCGGGCGACAGGGTGTCGCCGGTGACGTACGCCGAGCCCTGGCTGTCAACGGCGACGGCCAACCCCCGGTCGTCGTTGCTGCCGCCCAGTCGGGTGGCGTAGGTGAACCCGGCTCCGGTGGCCGGCACCTTTACCAGGAACGCATCGAGGTCGTCGGGGCGGAACGGCCCCGGCTGCTGGGGGCTCACGGCCGGGAAGTCGACCGAGCTGGTGGAGCCGGTGAGGTAGGCGTTTCCGCCGGCGTCGAGGGCCAGGCCCCGGGCCCGGTCGGCCTGGCTGCCGCCGACGACGGTAGACCACTCCACGCCCTTCCCGTCGGCGGCGATCTTGGTGACGAATGCGTCACTGGGACCGCCGCCGTAGGCGGCCTGAGCCGAGCGGATCAGAGGGAAGTCCGCCGATTCCGTCACCCCGGCCACGTACACCGCGCCCTCGGTGCCGACGGCGATGGCGAACCCTGTGTCGCGACTCTGGCCGCCCAGGTAGGTGGACCACACCAGCCGGCTGCCGTCGGGACTGAGCTTGCTCACGAAGACGTCGCTCGTGGGCCCGGCCGCGGCGTTGACCAGCGCGGGCTGGGCCGGCGTGGCGGTCGGGAAGTCGGCCGACTCGGTGGAGCCGGTCACGTAGCTGTTGCCCTGGGTGTCGACGGCGATGGCGTAGCCGCTGTCGTTCCCCATGCCGCCCAGGAACGTCGAAGTGACCAGGGTGGGGTCGATGACCAGGGGGAGGGTGGCGTCGTAGGCGCCGACCCGGAAGCCGATGCGGGTCGGGCCCGACAGGGTGAACGCGCCCGCCACATCGCGCCGGCTGCCACCCACGTTCTGGTAGAGGACGGGTCGAGCCAGGCGGGCGGTGCCGCCGGCCAGGGCGATCGCCAGGTCGCCGCCCGACTCCAGCTCGATCGACGAGGCACCGTCGACGTCGAGAGCCACGACCGCCGGATCGGTGCCCGGAGCCACCACCATGTCGTGTTCGAGGCGGCGCTGGTCGCCGTGCCACACCATGTCGATGCCGGGCCACACCTGCTGTGCGGTGACGCGGGCGTAGGTGGACAGGCCGGTGGACCAGCCCGCCGGGTCGTCGCCGGTGAGACGGTTGACGGTGCCGGCCAGCGGCCGGTCGGGAACGAGGGCGGCGGTGGGGTCGGCGGTGGGGCCCGCCGGTCGCAGTCGGAACGTGCCGGCGTCCACGCGAATGGCGGCCTCGGAGCCGGTGAGGGATAGCGAATAGCCGGAGCCACGGGAGACGAAACGGTCGTGGCCCGCCGGCTCGAAGGAGACCGGGAGCTTGGCCAGCACGTCGTGGGCCGGGGTGGCGGCGGGCTGGCGCCTGGGGGACGTGGTGGTCGGCGAGGTCGCCGTGACGACAGTGAGGAGCAGCACCACGACGGCGCAGCAGGAGAGCTGCCGTCGGGGGAGAGCCGCCATGAAAGACAGGGGGCGCATCCCTTGATCCTGTCGCATCCGGGAGGGCCGGGGGCGCATTCGGGGGGCGCAGGAGCCGCCGGCCGTGCCGGTCTTCAGCGGCGCGGCCTGGTGTAGGGCGCCGGCGTCTGCTTGATCGGGACCAGGTCGCGTCGGTACTGGCGATGGGTGCGTTCGACGGCGTCGCGCGCCTCGGCGATCACCTCGTTGAGCTGCCGGCGCAGCCGTGCGACCTCGACCTCCAGCTCCATCACCGCCTTGACCCCGGCCAGGTTGAGGCCGGCTTCGGTCAGCTCGTGGATGCGCCGCAGCCGGTCGATGTCGCGAGGGCTGTAGCGCCGGCTGCCGCCCCCCGTGCGGGCCGGGTCGAGCAGGCCTCGTCGCTCGTAGATGCGCAGGGTCTGGGGGTGCACGCCGGCCAGTTCGGCGGCCACGGAGATGACGTAGACGCCCCGGTCGAAGTCTCTCGCCGGGCTCATCACCCGTCGCCGTCCTTGATGTGGCCGCCCTTGATGGAGAAGTGGGTGCGGGGCGATTCGGTGGTGGCGGCGGCCAGGGCCTCGACGGCCTCCCGCTGGGCCGGCGAGAGCTTGGTGGGCACCGCCACCTCCACGGTGATCAGTAGGTCTCCGGCGCCCTTCTCGTCGGCCACACCCCGGCCCTTGACCCGGAACGTGCGCCCGGAGCGGGTGCCGGGCGGCATCCGCAGGACCACCGTGGCGTCGAGGGTGGGCACCGTCACCTCGGCGCCCAGGGCGGCCTCGGCGAAGGTGACGGGCACGGCCAGGGTGAGGTTGCGGCCCTTGCGCCCGAACATCTTGTGGGACGCCACCCGGACCGTGACCCACAGGTCGCCCGGCGGCGCGCCGCCTCGCCCGGGCCCGCCCCGGCTCTTGACCCGTATGCGCTGGCCGTCGGCGACACCCGCCGGAATGCGGACCTTGACCTGCCGGGGCCGGTTCTCGACGCCGCCGCCCCGACACGTGGGGCACGGGTTCTCGACCACCATGCCCCGCCCGGCGCACTGGGGGCAGGCCCGGCTGAAGGAGAACAGGCCCTGGTTCTCCGACGTCACGCCCCGCCCGCCACAGCGCGAGCACACGATCGGGGAGGTCCCGGGCGCAGCGCCGGTGCCCGAGCACGTGCTGCACGGCGCCTCGGTGGTGACGTTGACCGAGGTGGTCACGCCCCCCACGGCGTCGGTGAACGACAGGTGCAGCTCTGCCTCCATGTCGTCGCCCCGCTGGCCGGCGGATGTGGTGGTCCGGCCCCGGGCGCCGCCGGGAGCGGCTCCGCCACCGAAGCGGCCGAGGATGTCGCCGAACAGGTCGCCCAGGTTCTCGGTGCGGACGTTGAACGGCGAGCCGCCCGCCCCGCCCGCCCCGCCGGCGGCCCCTGGGAAGCCACCGCCGGCGGTGGCCACAGGGCCGAGCCGGCGGATCTCGTCGTACTCCTTGCGCTTGGCCGGCTCGGACAAAACGTCGTAGGCGGCCGAGATCTCCTTGAACCGCTCCTCTTTACCGGGATTGGCGTCGGGATGGTTCTGCTTGGCCAGCTTCCGGTAGGCGCGGCGGATTTCGGTGTCGGTGGCCGACTGGGGCACCCCGAGCACCTTGTAGTAGTCCTTCTCGAACCACTCCCGCTGGGGGGCCACGGTGCGACCTAGCCTCTGACCTTCACCATGGCGGGCCGGATGACCCGCCCCTTCCACCGGTATCCGGGGCGCAGGACCTCGGAGACGACGGGACCGCCGTCGCCGTCCTCGTGGGCCACCGCGTCGGCCTCGTTGGGGTCGAACGCCTCTCCCGCCGGGTCGATGCGCTCCATCCCCTCTTTGGTGAGGATGGCCACGAGCATGTCGCGCGCCTGCTCGAAGCCCTGGCCGTGGGCCACGGCCAGCTCGAAGGTGTCGAGGGGTTCGAGGAGCTTCTCGACCAGCGCCTCGGCGGCCCGCTCCTGGTGCTCGGACTGCTGCTTCTGGATGCGCTTGCGGTAGTTGTCGAAGTCGGCCCGGGTGCGCAGGAGCTGATCGAGGTAGTCGTTGCGCTCGGCCTGGAGGCGGTCGAGATCATCGAGGAGGCGGGCTTCGATGTCGGAGAGCTCGATGTCGTCGTCGTCGGGGTCGTGGAGGGCGTCGGCCGGAGCGTCGTCTCCCGAGGTCTCGGCGGATCCGTCGGAGGACCGGGCGTCAGCCGGATCAGTGGTCAGCGCCTCGCCCGGCGGCGCCGGCGGAGACGCAGACGCGTCGGGTTCCTGCGTCTCCGCCGTCTGGGACTCCTCAGAGGTGTCGGGCACCGGCGATCACCGACTCTCGTCGACGATCTCGGCGTCGACCACCTCGTCGTCGTCGGCACCGAAGTCGCCGCCGTCGCCGTCGGAGTTGTTCTCCGACGCGGCCTCGGAGTACAGCCGGGTGGTGATTCCCTGGTTGACCGTCATCAGGGCCTCGGTGTCGGACCGGATGGCGCCCATGTCGTTGCCCTTGAGCGTGCCCTTGAGGTTCTTGACCGCGGAGGTGAGCCGGTCCTTCTCGTCCTCCGACATGCGCTCGCCGTGCTCGCGGATCATCCGCTCGGTCTGGTAGACGAGGGTGTCGCCCTGGTTGCGGGTCTCGGCCTCCTCCTTGCGCTCGCGGTCCTCCTCGGCGTGGGCGTCCGCGTCGCGGATCATCCGGTTGATCTCGTCCTTGTTGAGTGCCGACTGACCGGAGATGGTCATCGACTGCTCCTTGTTGGTGGCCCGGTCCTTGGCCGACACGTGGACGATGCCGTTGGCGTCGATGTCGAAGGTGACCTCGATCTGGGGGATGCCCCGGGGGGCCGGCGGCAGGCCGACGAGCTGGAACTTGCCCAGCGTCTTGTTGAACGAGGCCATCTCCCGTTCACCCTGCAGCACGTGGATCTCCACCGACGGCTGCATGTCCTCGGCGGTGGTGAACACCTCGGTGCGCCGGGTGGGGATGGTGGTGTTGCGCTCGATGAGCTTGGTCATGATGCCGCCCCGGGTCTCGATGCCCAGCGACAGCGGGGTGACGTCGAGGAGCAGGACGTCCTTGACGTCGCCCTTCAGCACGCCGGCCTGCACACCGGCGCCCACGGCCACGACCTCGTCGGGGTTGACGCCCTTGTGGGGATCCTTGCCCGTCATCTGCTTGACCAGGTCCTGGATGGCGGGCATCCGGCTGGAGCCGCCCACCAGGATCACGTGCTGCAGGTCGGCGCCGGTGAAGCCGGCGTCCTTCATGGCCTGCTCGAACGGGCCGCGGCACGCCTCGACCAGGTCGGACGTGAGGTCCTGGAAGGTGGCCCGGGTGAGCTTGTAGTCGAGGTGGAGGGGGCCGGCATCGGACGCGGTGACGAACGGCAGGTTGATCTGGGTCTCCTGGGTGGTGGAGAGCTCGATCTTGGCCTTCTCGGCCGCCTCCTTGAGGCGCTGCACGGCCATCTTGTCCTTGCCCAGGTCGACCCCGTGGTCGCCCTTGAACTGCTCCACCAGCCAGTCGATGACCTTCTGGTCCCAGTCGTCGCCACCCAGGCTGGTGTTGCCGCTGGTGGCCTTGACCTCGAAGACTCCCTCGCCGATTTCGAGGATGGACACGTCGAACGTGCCACCGCCGAGGTCGAAGACGACGATGGTCTGCTCGGCGCCCTCCTTGTCGAGGCCGTAGGCCAGGGCGGCGGCGGTGGGCTCGTTGATGATGCGCATCACGTCGAGGCCGGCAATGGCGCCCGCCTCCTTGGTGGCCTGGCGCTGAGCGTCGTCGAAGTAGGCCGGCACGGTGATCACGGCCTCGGTGACGGTGTCGCCCAGGTAGGCCTCCGCGTCTCGCTTCAGCTTCTGAAGGATGCGGGCGGAGATCTCCTGCGCCTTGTACTTCTTCTTGTCGATGGTGACGGTCCAGTTCGTCCCCATGTGGCGCTTGACCGAGCGGATCGTGCGATCCGGGTTGGTGATGGCCTGGCGCTTGGCCACCTCACCGACGAGCACCTCGCCGGTCTTGGAGAAACCGACGACCGAAGGCGTGGTGCGGCCACCTTCGGCGTTGGGAATGACGGTGGGCTCACCCGCCTCCAGCACGGAGACGACCGAGTTGGTGGTACCGAGATCGATACCTACGGCCTTGGGCATGGGATATTCCTCCCGGAGAAGTGTTCGAACGGATGCGAGACGGAGTCTAGGTGAACCCTAGGTTAGCAAAGTTGAGTGCGTATGTATCAAGTCACGTCATGGACCTGACATTCCTGTCTACGGTGCCGAGCGACAGGCGGATTCCCTATGCTTCGTCCCGTGACGAACTTGCGGGTCAAGCTCACCTTCCCCGAGCACCTCATCAAGCAGCCCCTCATGGGCCGCCTCGTGCGCGAGTTCGACGTGCTGCCCAACATCCGCCGGGCCAACATCGAGGATGAGGTGGGGTGGATCGTCTGCGAACTGGCGGGCGAGCCGGCATCGGTGGAGAAGGCGTTGGCGTGGCTGGCCGAGGCGGGCGTCCAGGTCGACCGCCTCGGCGACCTCCTCGAGAGCTGAGCGCTGCGCAAGCTGCTCCTCCTCGGCCTGGTCGCTGGCCTGCTGGTGGCGGCCGACCTCGGCGTGCGCACTGTCGCCGAATCACAACTGCGTAAACGGGTCGAGGCCGCGTCCCCACCGGCAGGAGCGGCCAGCGCCCGGATCGAGTCCTTCCCCTTCCTCGGCCGACTGCTGCTGTCGGGCGACGTCTCCCGTATCCGGGTGGCGGTCGCCGACGTCACCGTCGAGGGGCTCACCTTCGCCCGGGTGGCGCTCGACCTCAGCAAGGTGACATTTGACCGCGACCGGCTGCTCTCGCAGCAGCAGGTGGTGCTGGAGTCCTTGGAGCGGGGGGCGGCGGTGGCCGAGGTGACCCAGGAACACCTGTCGGAGCGACTGGGCGTGACGGTGACGCTTGAGGCGGGCCGGGCCCGGGTGCTGGTGGCGGGCCAGACGGTGACCGCCACCGCCTCGGTGCGCCACAACACCCTGCGGCTGGCCGTGGCCGGCCTGTCGGTGCCGGCGCTGCAGATTCCCCGGTTGCCGCTGCTGCCCTGCGTGGCCGACGCCGAGATCCTGCCCGGGCGCATCCGCCTCACCTGCAGCGTCGACCAGGTCCCCGCCGAGCTCCTGGGCCGTCCGTTGGACGACCTGCCGCTTTGATCAGATGCGGCAGTGCGACTCGGCGAGGACGACCTCGCCGACCGCGTTGGGCCCGAGCAGGAAGATGTGGACGGCGATGACCTTCAGCGTGCCGTCCCGGCCCTTCTTCTGCTCGTTGAAGACGATTCTGAACCTGTCGCCGATCGAGTTCATGCCGATGATCTTGTGGTTCGGCGGGGGCTTGGAGGGCACCGTCCTGGTTGCCTTCGGGGTGCCGTCGGCCTGCGCCGCGGTGATGACGACGCCCTTGGTGACGGTCGTCGACCCTTTTACCCCCGACTTGGAGGCGGTGCCCGTGCTGCGCACCGAGCCGGCGGTGAACACGCCGGCGTCGATGTTCTTCACCGACGCCGAGCTGGTCACCGACGTCTTGCCCTTGGTGCTGACCACGACCGGGCCCGTCGGCCCGGTATCGGTGCCCGGGTACCTGCCGCCGAGGATGACCGCCGGGCCGTAGATGGCGATGACGCCGTCCTCGTCGACGGTGGCGACTGCGGCCGACGACCCGCCGGGGGGCAGGGTCACCTCGGGGCTGGCGCTGCGGGCGTTGGCGGGCGGGATCGTCTGGCCCTGACCCCGGCGTTCGCGGGGACCGCCGAAAAGGCCCACGTCGCTGAAGTAGCCGAACGCCCCGCCGGCAGCCTTGCTCGCCGGGGCTGGAGGGGAACTCTTTCTTGTGGTGGCCGCAGCCGAGACCCGCTGCGTGACGGTCTGGTCGTCGACCTCGGCCGGGCCGGCGAGGGATTTCACGGCACGAATGCCCGCCATGGCCGACGCCTTGGAGTTGTAGGCCTCGCTGGTGGCCACCACCTGGCCGTTGGTCGACACCAGGTTGAAGCGGAACTTGCCGGTCGAACCTCGCTTGATCACGAACTTGCCAGCCACGGCCGTCCTCCATCTCTCCCCGTCGTCCCCGCCCGCCGGGGCTGCCCGCAGGTTAGGCGCGCGCCACTACCAGGCGCCGAACACCTGGGCCACGTAGACCGAGCCGTCTCGGCCGTAGGCCACGCCCACCCCGAAGTAGTTGTAGGACCAGCTGAGCATGTTGCCCGCGTGGTGGGGGCTGTTCAGGAACGCTCCGTGGATCCAGCCGACGGACGGCCCGTAGCCGACGTTCTCCGACCACCCCCACCAGCCCCAGCCCAGCTGCGACCCGAGGTCGGAGTGGTAGATCCGGCCTTCGGCGGCCATGGCCTCAGCCTGACGGTCGGCGATGACCTGCAAATCCCAGGCCCACGTCAGCGGGCCGAGCCCGTGGGCGGCCCGACTCTCGTTCACCAGTGCGGCGGCGTAGCCCGCGTCGCCGCCCGGGCCGGCGTCGGCCCGACCGGGGACGACCAGGACGGCGAAGACCAGGGCCACGACTGTCACGGCCCGGAAAAGGCGTCCCTGCCTCAGGGCACCTTCGGTGGGGGAATTCATGTCGTCGGCCTCCTCGGGTACGGCCGACCGTCATGCGGTCGACTACGGGGTTGTCGGTTGAATGCCCCGGCTGCTTGAGGGCTTCGGCGCTACCAGCTCATTGTGCCGGGCTCGCCCTTGAACGGGCCCACGACCCTCGTGGTTACCCAGCCGCCATAGAACCCGCCGGGCTGGGGCATGACCAGTTCGGTGTCGACCAGGCATGCTTCCATCAGCCCGGGGTAGAAGGCAATGTAGCCGGCCAGGGCCTCGAAGCCGGGGAGGGGGTCGGGATAGGTCCAGACCGCGTCGGCCACCGCCTTGCCTCGGTGCACCACCGAGTAATAGGTGGCCCTGCCCTTCCATTCACACCAGCTCGTCTTCAGCGACGCCCGGAAGATGCCGGGGATCACGGTGTCGGGAGGGAAGTAGTAGTTGGGCGGGTGGCTGGTCTCTAGGACCTGCAGCGACGCGAGCGTCACCGCGATTGTGACCCCTCCGAACACCACCTCGACCTGGCTCCGGGACGGCCGAACGCGGGGAGGGCGGGGGTAGTCCCAGACCGACTCCTGGCCGGGACCGGGCACGACGGGCTGAGGGCGGGCATCCACTGGTCGAGCGCTCCGTACGATTGGAGGGGTGGACCAGCATGCTAGGGCGCTCGCCGATGCCGTGGTCGCCGTCCTGCCCGGGTGGGTGGAGCGGTCGGTGCACCGGATTCTGTCGGCATGGCAGGGGGGTGCACCCGATCCTGGGGCGCTCGACGCAGCACGGGAGGCCGGTCGGCGGGCCGCGGCCGACGTGGGTGCCGCGGTGCGGGCGCTGGTGGAAACCGACATCGACGAGCAATGGACCACGCCGCTGGCTCTGCTGCGCTCGGCCGTCCGCTATCCGACCCAGGTGCTCCTCGACGCGGGCGTGGCGCCGGTCGAGCGCGATCCCGTCCAGGTCCGGTTGTTGCCTGGCGATCTCTACAATCTGTCCCCAGCCAGCTTCGCCGACGTCGACCCCGCCCTGGCCGAGCCTGGCCTGGTGTGGGGAGCGGCCAAGGCTCTCGCCCACCGCCGGAGGCATGCCACGTGACCGGCCCGGAAGGCCGGTCCGAAAGGCACTCACTGGTGGACCATCGTGAGATGGTGGACCAGTGACCCGGATACTCGCCTATGTGCCCGACCTGATGGACCGGTCGAAGGTGGCCGCCGCCGGCGGCGGCTGCGTGTTCGTTTCCCGCCCCGGCGACCTGGCCGCGCAGAGCTCATCGGCCGACCTGGTGGTCGTCGACCTGACTAAGCCCGGCGTGGTCGACGTCGTCGCCGGCCTCGACGCCCGCGTCATCGGCTTTGCCAACCACACCAGCCGTGACGTCATGGAGGCGGCCCGGGCCGCGGGCTGCGAGCAGGTACTGCCCCGTTCCGAGTTCTTCGCCCGCATCGACGAGCTCCTGGCCTGACCGGGCCATTTGGCTGCCGTTGGCTGCGGCTGCAGTTGGCCGCGTACCGGCGGTCACGTGCCGCCAGATTGACTCAGCGGTCGTCGGTCGGGGAGCGCTGCCAGCCGGCGTCGTTGAGCGGGCGGGGCTCGAAGAAGAGGCAGTCCTCGGGGCAGGCGAACGGCATGGTCTCGGCCACGTCGAGGCGGCACCGGTTGACGGTGTCACCGGTCGGCAGGGAACGGCTGGAGTAATGGCGGCAGTCGTCGCGTACCCCCACCTGCCCATTGTCCCAGATGCGCCGGGTAGCGTTTCGGCCAGTGACCACACCTCCGGATCTGCTGCGCTGGAGCGAAGCGCTCGCCGGGATCGCCCGGACCGGCCTGGCTTTCACCGACAACCTCTACGAGCGCGAGCGGTTCGAGGAGGTGCTCCACGTGGCCGCCGACATCCGGGCTGCGGCCGGTGGTCCGGGCGAAACGCTCGAGGTGGCACCCCTGATCAAGGAGTGGATGAGCCAGGTGGGCGCCGGCGTGGCCGGGTACGTGACGCCCAAGGTGGCAGTGGGCGCGGTGGTCGGCAACGACCGGGGCGAGATCCTGCTGGTGCAGCGGGCGGACAACGGGGTGTGGCTCTACCCGACCGGTTGGGCCGACGTGGGCTACTCGGCCTCGGAAGTGGCCGTGAAAGAGGTCTTCGAAGAGACGGGCATGGAGGTGGAGCCCGTACGGCTCATCGCCGTGCTCGACGGGCTGCGCCTCGGGTTCACCCAGGTGCCCCTGTACTCGCTGGTCTTCCACTGCCGGGTGCTCGGCGGGGAGCTCCGCCGGCACCCCCTCGAGTGCATCGACGTGGGCTGGTTCGGCGAGGGGAGCCTTCCCGAGCCACTCGCCGGCGCCAATCGCTGGAGCGTCCCCGCCTTCCAGGCCATACGGGGCGAAATCGTCGACGTGGTCTTCGATCGCCCCCGCCACCCGCCGTGGCGCAGTCACGACGAACTACCGTCCCGATGATGAGGTGCACATGGCGCTGTTGAAACGCAAGCGAATCGGCATGAACGACGCGATGTCGGTGGTGACGAAGTTCGTCAATGCCTGCAACCGTCACGACGCGGACGGTGTGGGCGCCTGCCTGCATCCCGACTTCGACAGCATCCAACCGATGTACCCGAACCGGAACTTCCGCGGAGCCGACCAGGTACGCCGCAACTGGCAGGCCATCTTCGACGCCGAGCCCGGGTTCCGGCTCACCGTGCTGCGGTCGGCGTCGACCGAGGACACCATTTGGCTGGAGCTGCACGGCGCCGGTCGCGATGCCGAGGTGGCCGGCGTCTTCGTGATGGGCGTCCAAGGCGACCGCATCCGTTGGGCCCGCATCTACAGCGCCCTTGTCGAGCCGGTCGCCGACGCGGGTGAGGGCGCCGCGCCTGCGCCTCTGCGCGAGGTCAGGTCGGGCGACGGGCCGGCGCCGGCGGGAGACGCGGCGGTCGTCGAGGAGGCATTGATCGCCCCGGTGCTCGACATCGGGCGCACCGGCCGCCGGCGCCGCCGCCGGCGGGGAGCCGACGAGGAGGGCGCCGAGGACGAGGGTGGAGGCGTGGCCACCGAGGCGCCGCCGGTCGCCGAGGTGGCGACGACAGAGCCGGAGCCGGCGGGACCGGAGGCGGCCGAGCCCGCATCGGGCACGGTGGCCATCGAGCCCGACGTTGCCGTGGTCGACGTCGACCCCGTCGCCGTGGTGGTGACCGACGCCGAGACGGTCGCAGTCGAAGCGACCGATGCCGAGACGGTCGCAGTCGAAGCGACCGACGCCGAGCCTGCCGAAGTCGAAGTCGAAGTCGAAGTCGTCGAGGTTGTGAAAGTCGTCGAGGTCGTCGAGGAGGCCGGGTCGGCCGACGCAGTCGAGCCCGAGGTGGTCGTCGTCGTCGCAGTCGATGAGGGCGGCGGGCCGCCTACCGAGGCGGTAGAGATGGTCACGCTGACGGAGCCGGAGCCGGAGCCCGCTGCTGAGACCGATGGGGAGGCGGCGGAGGCCGACCCGGCCGTGGCCCCCGCCCCCGAGCCCCCGAAGCGGCGGTTCGGCAAGAGGCCGCGTCCCTAGGAGGCCAACTGGGCGAGGAGGGCGGACACGATCGACGTGCCCCCTCCCGACTGCTCCCACTCGTCGGCCACGAGATCGTGGTCGGCCAGCCCGGCGGCGTCGGGCGGCGCGCCGAGGGAAGCGGTGCAGGCCGCAGCCAGGGTGGCCGGCTCCACCTCGTCGTCGTAGGCGGCGAAGGCTT